>JANPHO010000670.1:0-11162 GCA_031424515.1 Saprospiraceae bacterium | reverse complement strand
TATATTTTTCCATTTAAAAAGCAATTCCCAAGCGGGTTTTTCACTGATTAAAAGGTATTCGTTGTCGGGTTCTTTAATTTTATTGATAGCTGATTTCGTGACGCTGATGACCAAGCGCATCGCCGTCAAAGTGTACAACATTTCTAATTCCTGCTCTTGTAAAGGGAATTTTTGATGATAACCCGCCACCAAAGGCAATGCCGCCGCCAAAGGGTCGGGCTGCTCCATAACCGCATAAGCCAAAGCAACTGCCAAATCGTTGATGGTTTGAGAATACACCGCATCGCCGTAATCAATGACCGCCAATACTGAGGGAGTGACTAAATCCGCACTCACGACGATATTATTATCATTGGCATCGTTGTGAATGACTGATTTGCGCAGCGTTTTATACTCCTTTTGAAATTTTTCAAATTGCTTTGTAAAAAAGGTCAAACACGCTTTTTTTTCATCATCAAATAAATCCAAATGTTGATATGTCCAAGCCGCTTGTGCAATGTCCCAATCAAACGGGCGAGCAGCAGCAGAATGACTAAAATCGCTTAAAACGTGGGTGATTTTACCACATTTTTCACCCAAACTATGTCTTAAATTATCCAATTGTGGATTCACAGCCGACCATAAACGACCTTCTACCCAATTCAATAAACGTACTTTTCGGGTTTGATTGTGCTCATCAATTATATGAGTATCGTTTTCACCATCCTTCGTTTTAATGATTTTAGGAAAGGGAAAATTAGGTGACTTACTATCAATATGCAGCAAAAGCTTTTGTTGAAAATCAAAATTAGCAGCGTCCGTATCAGGGCGACTGAATTTTATTATATATTTTTCACCGCTTTTTGCCGTGATTTTAAAGTTAAAATCAAGCTCACCTGTTTGTTTTTGAGCTTTTCCTTTAATGCCATAAAATTGCTCGCATAGTTTTTCAGCTTGCTTTTCTGAAATAAATAAGGCTTCGTAATTTATTTTTTGAATCATAAAACTTGAATTTGATATTGAATTCCAAAAATATAAATTAACTTTTCATTTCAAAGTTTTTATTTTTAAGTTTGTGACAAACAGATAATAATATGAAAAATCAATTTTCGATAAGGGTATTAATGTTCTTCATACCCCTCAGTATTTTCACTTTTAGTAGTAATATTTTAGCTCAAAAACCTCTTTTCGACCTGCTTATCCGCAACGGCAAAGTGGTTGACGGCTCGGGGAATCCGTGGTTTCGGGCAGATATTGGCGTTTTAAACGGTAAAATTGCGGCTATTGGGCAATTAGATTCGACTCAAGCCAAGCGCACTATTGATGCTACTGGTCTTGTCGTTTCCCCCGGTTTTATAGATGTACACACACACGTTGAGGGTGGCATTAAGCGCGTGCCAACTGCCGATAATTATATTTTAGATGGCGTTACATCCATCATTACGGGCAATTGTGGGGGTTCTGAGGATAATTTGACCAGTTTTTATCAAAATTTAATGAAAATAGGTATATCTCTGAATATCGGTTCTTTCATCGGTCATAACAACGTCCGTCGCCAAGTAATGAATAAAGCGAATCGCGACCCAACGCCAAAGGAACAAGCCGATATGGAAAATTTAGTTGAAAAAGCCATGAAACAGGGCGCAGTGGGTTTGTCAACGGGTTTGATTTACATTCCGGGTACGTATTCTAAAACACCTGAAGTGGTGGGTTTGGCGAAAGTAGCGGCTCGGTATGGGGGCGTTTATACTTCACACATCCGAAATGAAGGTGAAACGGTGAGCAGTGCCATATCAGAAGCGATTACTGTTGGGCGAGAAGCTCAAATTCCGGTTGAAATTTCTCATTTTAAAATAGCGTTCAAACCGCTTTGGGGTAAAAGTACGGAGACTGTAGCAATGGTAGAAAAAGCACGTCAAGAGGGTATTGATATTAATATTGACCAATATCCTTATGCGGCGAGCAGTACGAATATGGGTACTTTACTCCCCGCTTGGGCTTTGGCTGATGGGGATTCTGCGATGTTAAAACGCTTTGCGGATACATCAATACACTCAAAAATTAAAGCTGAAATGATTTCAAATTTGACAAAAGACCAGCGTAAAAACTGGGATTATGCCGTTGTTGCTCATTCAAAAGCAGACTCGACACTGGATGGAAAAACGATTTCTGACATCAATATACTGAGGGGTCGTAAACCAACAGCCGAAGATGAAGTAGAAACCATTTTTGAACTAATGGCGAAAGGTGGCGGGCAAATGATTTACCATAAAATGAGCGAAGAAGATATTGATATTATTTTAAAATACCCTAATACGATGATTGCCAGCGATGGTGGCGTGGAGGTTTATGGATTTGGCGTGACACACCCACGCTCTTATGGCACGAATGCCCGCGTTTTGGGTCGTTACGTGCGGGAGCGCAAGACTTTGACGCTTGAAGATGCCATTCGACGCATGACTTCTCTCCCTGCTCAGCGATTTAGAATTGATGATAGAGGTTTATTGCGCTTGGGTTATGCAGCGGATATTCTCGTTTTTGATGAAAAAACGGTCACTGATAAAGCAACTTATGAGCGTCCTCATGCTTATTCGGTGGGTTTCAAATATGTAATGGTCAATGGAAAATTGACCGTCGAGAATGGCACTCACAATGAAATGAAAGCAGGGCAAATTATCTATGGAAAAGGCTACAAATCAAGTCAAAAACCTTGAAATCCATAGTTTAAGTAGGCATTTACTCTTCATTTTTAAAAATTTGAGCCGCTTTTTCAATGGCTTCTAATCGAGCATTTTCTAATAGGCTTAGATAATTTTCGTCAGATGTACTCGGTATTTCACTTGGGGCAGCTTGGTATAAGTCCTCAATTCTGAAATCTTCTTTTTTTTCTTCTGCGTCCGTTTCAAATATTTTTTGGGCATAAGCCGTAAATTCCTTTTCGGATTGTTCAACCAAATAGGCTAAGTCTGGTTTCAAATCTTTTTCCAAACTAAAATGAAATTTTTTCTTATTTTTCATTTTTAAAAATTAAAGTGCAAAATAGGATTTAAATTAAAAAAGCAACAACAATAATAATTTTACTTTTAGTTGTTGTTTTATTCTTTTATTTATTTTTTATTCTTTTATTGGCTTATATCTTATTGATAATCAACAACTTACATCATTTAGAGTAGCAAATTTGTGGAAAAATGTAGCGTTTTTGTTGGTAAGTGTAGCAAAAGCGTTGTATATTGTAGCAAATTTGTGGAAAAATGTAGCGTTTTTATGGATGTGTAGCAGTTATGTGGGAGCTGTTATTTATATTATTTTCCCTTTTATATGCTACATTATTTCTACGTTTTATGTTTTAAAGGGCTTATTATTGGTAAATTTTTATCATAAATAACACTTTTTACAACCCTGTTTCGATGCAAAGTAAATTAAAGTTCAGTCTATCCTACTTTTTAGAAAAGATAGCAATTATTAAATGTAGCAAATATGTGGCATAATTAGACTTTATCTTGGTTATTGTAGCGAAAAAGTAGCAAGTGTAGCAAGTATGTTGCCTTTTGGGTTTCAATACGTGTCTCTATTTTGTTTTGATTCTTTGAAAAGCACCAAGTGTAGCAAATATGTGGCTAATGTAGCATAAACGTGGATTTTTTTTATATATTAAACCACTTTTATAATAGTTACTACTTTTTTGCTACACATAACAATGATGAAATAACAAATGTAAGCAATATTTTAATTTCAATTATTGAGTATGTCCAATCTTGTTAAAAAAGCAAAAGGTATCCTTTTAATTAGGAAATCCAATCAATTGATTGAATCTCGTTTCAAATTTGATACCCCAGAGATGAGGATTTTTCTTTCTTTAATTTCACAGATTAAAAGGGAGGATGAAAACTTTAATGTTTATCGCATCTGGTACCGCGATGTAGCGGAACTCTTTGGTATGAATAAGCAAAGGGGGTACGAAGATTTGCGACAAGCCGTAAAAAGCCTTATGCAAAAGAGCTTTTTTGTGCGTTATTCTGATAATGGTAAGCCTCGCGAGGTGCAATACCATATTTTACGCAAGATTGATTATTCGCTTTTGGATGGGCAGGATGCTGAATCTGAGAGTCAAGATTTCGTGGATGTCAGAATTGAAGAGGATATGAAGCCTTTTTTGTTGCAATTGCAGAAGAGTTTTACCTCTTATGATATCCGAAATGTAGCGTCTTTGGGTGGATATTCCGTGCGGGTGTACGAATTGCTTAAACAGTATGAAACTATCGGGCACAGGACATTGAAATTTGAAGAAATGAAAATGATGTTTGAGTTGGAGAATGAATATCCGCGATTTTCTACTTTTTATCAACGGGTTTTGGAGCCATCTATCAAAGAAATTAATGAGTTCACAGATTTGGCTATTACGGAAGTGAAAAAAATTAAAACGGGTAAAAAGATTACGGGTGTTTATTTCAAATTCAGTCAAAAAACTAAAAAAGATATATTGACAATCGATGCAGTGGTTGAAGAACCAATTGTTGAAAGCATTTCAGTTCAGCCTCAGAGGGATAGTTCATCGGATGAGCGTTTTACTTTTCTTTATCCAAAGGTTGTTGAATCGTTTGGCATTACCCCCTCAGTATTGATGGACTTGATAGCGTCTTACACCGATGATCAATTTGAACAAGCCATAAGAGTGACGCATCGGGCTAAAATTGATGGGCAGGTGAAAACCAGTGTTTCGGGCTTTTTTATTCAGGCTTTGAAGAAGGGTTTTACTGATTTGAAAGAAGAACGTTTGAAAAAAGACAAGCGAGAAGAGGAACAAAAACGGATAGAAGCGCAAATCCAAACTTTAGAAATGGAGAAAGAGCGCAAGATATTTGAAAGATTAAAAATATTGACTCAAGAAGATGAAACTTTGACCCTCGAAGCCATTGAAAACGTGCGCAATACTGAGGGGGGTAAACTTTTAATCGACCAAGAGGAAATTAACTTAGGCCGCTCACTTGACATTGAAGATTTTAGATTAATCAAGGAACTGAGATTCATGGTTATTGATACTTTGATTACCAATAATCTTGAAAAGTTTTCTGATATCATCCTTCCTTACGACGCTAAAATTAATGAGCTTAGAAAAGATGACCTTTTTTAGTTCAAAAAAATCAACTGATATAATTTTTAGAGAGCTTGTCGATTTGGCAAGCTCTTTTAACTAATTTTACACTTTTACGTAAAAACGTTTTTACGTAAAAGTGTAAAATGTTTAAATATATTTTACGTAAAATAGTATTTACACATTTTTATTAAAATGTATTTACGTTTTATAGTAAAATATTTTTAGTGTAAATACGCATTTACATTTTTTATTAAAAAAGTTTTTATACTTTTACGGAATAATAATTTTACACTTTTACGCAAAAGTGTAAATACGTAGAATAAGATTTTCCTAATTTTGAAAATGAGGCGATTTTTTTATAATTGCCTGTACTTGTTAGTGTTTCAATGAAATTAGCCTCATACGGTATTTAAAGAGGGATTTAAAAAGCATTGAATGGTGCTTTAGTTTTCATTTTGATAACTCAATCGGATTTATAAAAAATAATAGTCTATGGAAATAGTATTTGGAAATCAGAAAGGTGGAGTAGGTAAAACTTCTTTATCAATTTTATTCGCTAACTATTTAGTCGAACAGGGTAGAAAAGTAATTATGATTGAAATGGATATTCAACAATCCATTACTTCTACACGCGGAAAGGAGATGGAAATGAATCCCACAAATCTTCCACCAAAGCCGTATGAAATTATCTACACAAAGTTAAGCGATTATCCGCGCATTGCCGAAAAACTAAAAAGTACGGATATTAATGTCATCATTGATTTACCTGGGAAGTTGGATGATCCACATTTAGTACCGGTTCTTAAAAATGCGGATGTCATAGTTTGCCCTTTTGAATATGATATGCGTTCATTTATCAGCACGGGCACATTCGCAAGCGTGACTAAGAAGTTAGACCCGAATAAACAAATTATTTTTATTCCTAATAGAATTAAAGTCATGAACTACGAATTAAAAGAGCAAGTGCACGAAGCCTTGGGTCAATATGGTGTCGTAACGGATCCTATTAGCGATCGGGCTGCGGTTAAGCGATTAAGCACTTTTTCTATTACCGAGGAACAAAAAAACATTGTTGGAAAAGTATTTGATTTTATTATTGCTCAATCTAAAATTTGATATAAATGAACAACGATACAAGTAATTTGGTCAATGACCTACTCAGTATTCTTCAACCTGACGCTGCTGAACAAGTTGAAAAGAAAGAAAAAGAACCTAAAGCGCCTAAAAAAACTAAAGAAGAACCACTGCCAGAGGATAAAGTGGTGAAAGTGTCTGCGCCCAAGGCACCTGCTAAAATTGCAGCAAAAGAAACCTTTTTGGCGGGTATAGATGAAACGATGAAAAGTGTAGATTTTGCTAAAGTGGTGATTCGGAAGGATTTATACGAGGTATTTATGTCCATTAAAAGAGCCAAACAGGTAAAAAGTGTCTCAACTTTGCTTGATCACGCTTTGGAGGATTACATAAAGCGAAATAGCCAAAGCATCAAACAGCTATTGAACGAAAGCAATAAAAAGAGCATTTTGTAAGTCATAGAAGAGAGGTAAGCTTAAAACTTGCCTCTTTTTTTATAAAAGTAAAAATTCCTAAATAAAATTTGCATAAATGAATAAGTGTTCATATTTTTGTATTTAAATTTATTGACGAAAATTCAGAGCATGCCCTAAAGTAAATGAAAGAATTATCATATTTTCAAATAAAAAACATGGAATCTTTTTTCAGAACGTGGTCAGTAATGCGCATTGCACGCTTAATCTTAGCTCTCGTTGCCTTCGGAATGAGCATCAGCCAACGCGAACCAATGTTTGCGATGTTGGGTGGCATACTTCTTTTACAAGCAGTATTCAATATGAGTTGTCCGGGAGGAGCTTGTGCCACGCCGCCGCCAAGAAGGTCAGGGTATAAGTCAAAATATAAAGATTTGGCTTCGATTGAAGAGGTTAAATAATGCACAAATTCATTTTAAAATTTTAAAAGTAAAGTAACATGCAAGTATCATTTAAAGAATTAACAAATTCAACAATTCCAGTATTAGTGGATTTTTCAGCCGAGTGGTGTGGCCCCTGTAAAATGCTCGCGCCGGTACTTAAAGAATTGAAAGGTAAAGTGGGTGAAAAAGCGAAGATTGTAAAAATAGACGTGGATCAAAACCCAGATTTATCGCAAGCTTATAAAGTTCAGTCAGTCCCTACAATGATAATTTTTCAAAATGGAGAGGTAAAATGGCGGCAATCAGGCGTATTATCTGCAACGCAACTGGAAGTCGTTTTACAGAAATTTATGAATTGATAACCCGTTTTAAACTTTAAAAGTAAGAATATGAATTTTTTAAAAATGTTGTTTGGTGGAGAGAAGGCGCCGCTGGGCTATGATAACGTGAATGGTGCTGAGTTTGAAAGTCTGATTAAGGAAACCAAAGATGCTATTTTGATAGATGTGCGGACATCGGGTGAATTCATATCGGGGCATATACCCAATGCTCTGAATTATGATATGATGTCGGGTATTTTTCAAAAGAAAATGGCTTCTTTTGATAAAAATAAAACTTTTTTGGTGTATTGCAGAAGCGGCAATAGAAGCGGGCAAGCCGCTAAAATTTTAGCCGAAAATGGTTTTACTAAAATTTATAACCTATCGGGTGGGGTGGGGGCTTGGTTGGGTAAACTGGTGCGTTAATGAAAAAGAGGCAAATAGCTTTTAATGCTTAATGATGCTACCCCTCAGTATTTCACATACTTTTTAGCTTTTTGATGCAAATTTTGACTAATACAGCAACTAACTTGTATTTATGAAAAAGTGTTCATATATTTGTGTTCGTATTGGTTTGTTAATATTTAAACTTAGAAAATTGACATGGAAGTTATCATAAATTATAAGCTGAATCGAGAAAAACTTGAAAAAGCGGCATATATACTTAAAACTGTAGCACATCCCACACGCTTGGCTATTGTTGATTTATTGAGCATGAATGCCCGTTTGAGTGTAAATGATATCAGCGAGACTTTAGAAGTAGAGCAGTCATTGCTTTCTCACCACCTCATAACGATGAAGTTAAAAGGTATTTTGCGTTCCGAAAAAGAAGGTCAAAGTGTATATTATTCTTTGAAAGAAAAGGATGTTCCTAAGCTAATAGAGTGCATCGAGCACTGCGATTGCAATATGTAATCGCTTTTTTTTGAAAAAATAAATGAATAGGTGTTCATATTTTCATTAAATATTTTGAATACTTGAGTTTTAAAAAATATAAAAATCATGATAGTAGAGCAGATTTATACAGGTTGTTTGGCACAGGGTGCTTATTATATTGAAAGTGATGGCGAGGCGGCTATTATTGACCCGCTCAGAGAAGTGGCTTCATATATTAAAAAAGCTAAGAAAAATAAGGCGAAAATTAAGTATGTTTTTGAAACGCATTTTCACGCTGATTTTGTTTCGGGGCATATTGATTTAGCTGAAAAAACGGGTGCCACCATCGTTTACGGACCAAAAGCGGTGACAGAATTCAAATCTCATATTGCGCACGACGGAGAGGAGTTTAAAATAGGTAAATTGACCATTAAAACGCTTCACACACCCGGGCATACGCTCGAATCTACGTGTTATTTGCTTTCAGATGAAACGGGCAAACCGCTCTATATTTTTACTGGTGATACATTGTTCATTGGTGATGTAGGTCGCCCAGATTTGGCTCAAAGAGCTACAATTACCATGGAAGATTTGGCAGGTATGCTGTACGAATCATTGGAGACGAAAATCAAGACTTTACCCGATGATGTCATCGTTTACCCTGCTCATGGAGCGGGCTCGGCGTGTGGTAAAAATATGTCGAAAGAAACTTCGGATACAATTGGTCACCAAAAACAAGTCAATTATGCTTTATTGGCTACCTCAAAACAGCAGTTTGTGAAGGAAGTGACGGAAGGCTTGGCGGTACCCCCTCAGTATTTTCCTTTAAATGTGATGATGAATAAGACGGGTTACGCCAGTTTTGACAGCGTACTTCAAACTGGTTTGAGAGCTTTAAATGCGACAGCTTTTGAGTTGGAAGCAGAAGCCAACCATGCGTTAATTTTGGATGTTCGCCCTGATGCGGATTTTGCTAAAGGCTTCATTCCCAATAGTATCAATATTGGTTTAGGAGGGCAATTTGCTCCTTGGGTAGGCGAGCTTATCACGGATATTAAACAACCGCTTTTATTAATTACGCCCGTTGGAAAGGAAGAGGAAACCGTTACGCGTCTTTCAAGAGTGGGTTATGATAATACCATCGGCTATTTAGAAGGTGGTTTTGAAACTTGGAAAGCAGCGGGTAAAGAAATAGATACCGTTGACCGCATTACTGCTGATGAGTTCGCTACAAAATGGTCAAAAGACGAAATAGTTTATGATGTGCGTCGTGATGGCGAATATTCAGCCGAGCATATTGATGAAGCCTATCACCGCCCCCTCAGTAGAATCAACGAATGGATAGTTAAAATAGATAAAAAACAACATTTTTTCATGCATTGCGCAGGTGGTTATCGCTCAATGATGGCGGCTTCTATCTTGAAATCAAGAGGTTATGATAATTTTACTGAAATAGCAGGTGGTTTTGCAGCGATTTCAAAAACGAGCATTCCTAAAACGGATTTCGTTTGTCAATCGAAAAAAGTATCCGTTTAGCCTTATTTCACCCATTCACTATCGGATTTCAGATTTCAAAATTAACGCTTGAAATCTGGAATCTTGGAATTTGAAATCCAATTAAATTATTTCACTTAAAAATTAATTTTTTAAAATGTTAGAACTCATTCGACAGCCTTGGCATTGGTCCATTGCTGGATTTATGATAGGGCTCACCGTGCCAGCCCTTTTGATTATTGGCAACAAATCATTTGGTATTTCATCATCGTTGCGCCACATCTGCGCTGCGTGCATACCTGCAAATATTCCGTTTTTTAAATACGATTGGAAAAAGGAAATCTGGAATTTATTATTCGTAGGCGGGGTTTTGATTGGAGGCTTTATCGCCACAAATTACCTTTCTAATCCAGAGCCTATTCAAATCGCTGCCGCAACAAAAGCCCAATTACAGGCTCACGGCATTCAAAACTTTGACAGTTTGATGCCAATTGACCTTTTTAGCTTTAAAAGTTTGGCTACTCTGAGAGGCTTTGTTTTTATTGTTTTGGGTGGTTTTCTCGTTGGATTCGGTACACGTTATGCGGGTGGATGTACTTCAGGACACGCTATAATGGGGCTTTCAAATCTTCAATTACCTTCTTTAATTGCCACTATTTCATTCATGGTTGGTGGATTTTTGATGACTTGGTTCGGCTTACCGTTTTTATTGAATTTATAAAAAATTAAAAAAAGGAGGTTAAATGAATCGTTATTGGGATATTATTGTCAAGAGTTACGAAAGTTATGCGTCTTATTTAGCCCATGAAATATTGAACCCTTCGTGGCATAATTACTTTTATTGGCTAATAGGCTTATCGCTGTTCTTTTGGGTTTTAGAGCTGATATTCCCGTGGCGAGATAAGCAAGGGGCTTTCCGAAAGGATTTTTGGTTGGATAGCTTTTATATGTTTTTTAATTTTTTCCTGTTTTCACTCATTGGATACAATGCTTTATCGAATGTGGTTTCAACTGCTTTTAATGATATAGTTTTTTCAATAACAGGATGGCAGAATTGGGTGGCTATCGAAATTGGGAACTTCCCAGTTTGGGCGCAATTAATGACTCTATTTGTTGTGAGAGACTTTATTCAATGGAATGTACACCGCCTTTTGCATCGGGTGAATTGGATGTGGGAATTGCATAAAGTACACCACTCGGTAGAAGAAATGGGTTTTGCTGCCCATTTGCGCTATCACTGGATGGAAACCGTTATTTATCGATTTTTTGAATACATCCCATTGGCGACGATTGGTTTCGGGATTCAAGATTTCATCATTGTGCACATTTTTACACTCGGTTGGGGGCATTTCAATCACGCTAATATTCGAGTGCCGTTGGGCTATTTGCGCTATATTTTCAATTCACCTCAGATGCATATTTGGCACCATGCGGAGCATATTCCGAATAAATACGGCGTCAATTTCGG
>JANPHO010000669.1:0-1749 GCA_031424515.1 Saprospiraceae bacterium | reverse complement strand
CTTTTGCTCTTCATCTACGGCATTTAAAAACCAAAAAGGAAAACCAAAGCATAGGAAACACACACCCGCAATTATGTAGCCAATCGCTGCCTTTTGTAAATATTGGATTTTTGTTTCGTTCGTCATTTCCATAGTTCTATTTTTTAAAATCTATGGTTCAAAAGTAGAGCTATGGCGTAAGGATTAGGTAGTAAAAAAACGACATTGTTCAGCCAATTTTTCAAAACCTTCATGCTCACTCATCAGAATAGTAGGTGTCACGCCTGTAAATTGCTTGAAATCTTTGACAAGGTGATTGTAATCTGTATAGCCATTATTGACGGCTATTTGCAGCCAATTGAGGTCAGGATTTTTATCTTTTATTTTAAAAGCATTTTGAAATCGAACGATTCGAGCGTATAATTTCGGGCTTACACCGATGCGTTCTACGAATTTACGTTCAAATTGGCGAGGGCTGAGGTAGGCTTGCCGAGCTAAGGCATCAAGAGAAAAGTTATTATTAGGGTTTTGAATATTGAAACATACTAGGTCAATAGAGGAAATATCGAATTTCACTTTTTTGATTCTCTCCAAAAGGAATTTTTCAACCACTGAAATCATGTTTTGATACCCCTCAGTATTTTTCAATTGTTCGTTCACTTGCTTGATTTCATTCCCTAAAACAGCTTCTGTCTCGATGCCACTATCTGTAAAATGCGTTAAGGGTATGCCTAAGAATCGGAACAAACCGCTTGGATTAAATGCCACTTTGAGCATAATATAATCCCGTGGAATACTCTTATTCACACGGCTCAGCGATTGCCCTGCAACGATACTATGCGATGAACTATCCACTATTCCGCTGCCCTTGTCAACTTTTGTAAGTGTATTTCGTGGATAAAAATAGAGGCACTGCTCACCGCGAGGCGGATATGGCTTAGCAGCAGTCTTAGGTAAATTGACAAAATCGAGGTGCAAAAGGTGATATTCTTTTACAAAAGGCTGTAAAGCAGGGTGAGGTTTGTAGAATTGTTGAAACATGGTTTTATGGTGTTTTAACGATGATAAGTAAATATAGAAAGAAAATTGAAATAAATTCATTGTCAGTAATTTTTCAGATGAAAACCCTATATTTTTCTTTCAAGATATGAGCAACTCTATATCTACCTTGTAGTGGGACGAACTACGTTACAAATTACAAAATGACTTAGCTGAAAATATGGAGTAAAATATAAATCCATATCCTTTAGTATATAAAGAAAACGGTCTTTTTTTTACTATGCTATTCCTCAATATCTGAATATTCGTATTTTTACCCCACTGATTAGATAAACTTATCATGAAAATAAGCGCACTATCTCGCTCTGCGTGACAAAAAACTTAACGCCATGACTATAACTATGCTCAATTATTTGGAAGAATTACCTATCATCTTACATGACAAGTTTTTGGAAATGGTAAAACGAGAAACTAAACTGAATCTCCGCCGACCTATTCTATATGAAAACAATACTTTATTTTATGAGCCTATGGGTTGATAACAACCATACTCTTCTTTACTTAAAACCCTTCTATCGCTTATGTTATTTTTAGGCTTGTCCCGCTGTATAAACTCATCTCACTCACAGTTATTTTTAATTTTTCTCCGTTTACTTAAAAAATGTAACCATTACACGATTTAATCGTTTTAAAACGATTAAATAATCGCTTACAATCGATTTAAGCGATTAAAAATGATTATAAGCGATTAAATCGAATAATTTTGAAAAT
>JANPHO010000668.1:0-7266 GCA_031424515.1 Saprospiraceae bacterium | reverse complement strand
AAATGACCGAGTATCCGTTATTCAAGAGTTTAAAAAAGCGAAATAAGATATTTTTTATTAAAAAAATAGAAAAAAGATAAATCATGTTAGATAAATTAAATGACTTAAAAAATAAAGGTCAATCCTTGACAGATGTTCAAGGACAGATGACTAATCTGAAGGAACAAGATGCCTCATTGAAAGAAAAAATCATTGGATTTGGCAAAGGAGGAGCCGCGGTTTTAATAGTTGGTTTGATAGCCCAACTCTTTTTACCGTGGTGGAGCATTGCTGTTGTTGCCTTTTTAGTTGGAATATGGGCAAGCGAATCCCCTTTAAAAAGCTTTGCTTATGGTACAGCTGCGGTAACTTTTTTATGGGCAGCTTATGCAGGTATGCAAAGCAGTGCGAATGCAGGAATAATCAATGGTTCTATTTCTAAAATGCTCGACGGTGCTGTTTCAGGTACTCAATTGATATTTTTTACAGGCTTAATTGGTGGTTTAGTAGGAGGTATGTCAGCAATGACGGGTACTATGCTGCGCCAATTAATCAATAAGGAATAAAAGTATAGTTAAAAACTAAAAGTGACTTTTTAAGTGAAAAGTGAAAAACTAAAAGTGAAAAGTGACAATAATGGAAACTAAAAGCCCAATTTTAAGCGTTTTTTCACTTTTCACTTTTCACTTTTCACTTTTCACTACACCTCTTCCTCCTGCATTTTCTGCTGCTCGAACATTTCATAATAATAACCTTTATTGGCAATCAGTTCTTCATGAGTGCCTTGCTCAGAGATTTCACCGTGTTCAAGTACGATAATTTTATCAAATTGCAATAAGCCATAAATGCGGTGCGTGATGATGATAGCCGTTTTATCCGCTAAGGCATTATTAAGGTAGCCTAAAATGGTTTGTTCCGTTGTTGTATCTACCGCTGAAAGGCAATCATCAAGCAAGACAATATCGGGCTGTTTTATGAGTGCTCTTGCAATTGAAACACGCTGTTTTTGACCGCCTGAAAGCGTCACACCTCGTTCACCCACAACTGTTTTGAACCCCTCAGTCAAACCCATAATATCGTCATAAACGGCAGCATGGCGGGCAAATTCCTCAATTTCTTCCTGTGTAGCGTCGGCTTTTCCAAAAGCAATATTGCCTGACACATCATCTGAAAAAAGAAAAACATCTTGTGGAACGTAACCCACATGCTGGCGCAATGTATTGATATTCCATGATTTTATCGGTTGTCCATCAATATTAATGACCCCCTCAGTAGTATCGTACATCCTGACCAATAAATCAGCAATTGTGGTCTTTCCACTGCCTGTACGCCCAATTATTGCCATTTTTTCACCTTTTTTTAAGTGAAAATTAACATTTTTTAAGCCTACGATGCCTGTATCGGGATATGTAAAACTGACATTTTTAAATTCAATATCACCTTCAAAGGTTTTCCCTTGAGCCAAATTCAGTGTTCCAGTGTTTTTAATATCCGCTTCAGTTTTTAAAAATTCATTGATACGTTTCATGGACGCTGCCGCTTGTTGCGTGAGCGATGCTATCCAGCCAATGGAAGTGACTGGCCAAGTGAGCATATTCACATAAATCACAAATTCCGCAATATTCCCGGGTGTAATATTTCCAGCCACTACTTGCAATCCGCCCACATACACCGTTATAATCGTACTCGCTCCAATGCAGAGGAGCATTACTGGAAAAAATGCATTGTCAATCTGAGCCAGACGGAGGGCTTTTCCTTTATATATTTCACTTTGTTCCGCAAAATGATTGATAATCGGCTCTTCTCTCACATAACTTTTCACCACTCTGATACCTGAATATGCCTCTTGTGCCGATGAAGTCAAAACCGCTAATTGTTGCTGAATTTTCTCACTTCTTTTACTGATTTGAGTGCTCACATAATAGATTCCAATCACTAAAAATGGAATCGGAATAAGACTATAAAGAGTCAAAGTTGGACTTACGCTCACCATAGAGTAAATGGTCAACGTAAAAAGTGTGACGAGATTAGCACCGTAAAGAATGGTGGGACCCAAATAATTCCGCACTTTGTTTACATCTTCGGTGATGCGGCTCATCATATCACCTGTATTATTGCGCTTGTAAAACGATAAACTCAAATCTTGATAATGGTCAAATACAGTTTTTCTCAAATCGTACTCAATCAAACGGCTCATCACTATAATGGTTTGGCGCATGAAATACATAAAAACACCCATTAAAAGCGCCAAAACAAGCACAATGCCGCCAAAAAGCATCAAACTTTTACTCAAAATAGCGTATAAAGCCGTTTGTGATTCAAAGCCATCGAAATTTTTGTAGAGGTTGATGTTATCCACTACAAGGTCAAGCGCCTTGCGGAGCATTTGAGGTTGAAGTATGCGAAAATAATTGGATATGGTCACGAAAGCGACGCCGCCTAATAAATGCCATTTATATTGCCAAAAATAGGCATTCAAAGATTTGAGTTCTTTCATTATAGTAGGAGTGACCCGTTTTTTACGGGTAAAATTGGATATTAAAAATTACTACAAAATTAACTATTTTTTGAGAGAAAAGTTGAGATTTGGAGTCTATTAATTCTTTTAAAAATGGGAATATCGAAAATTACTTAATCTTGCCCGATTTCCAACACATCTTTTGGTAGTTGTTTAGTGGCTTTTGCACCCAATTCTTTTATTTTTTCCGCTCTTCCAATCAAGGTATCGCCATACTTTTTCGAATCATTGAGCTTATTCATAGCATCGTGATAGGATGATTGAGCCATATCGAGCCGTTGTCCAATTTGTTTCAAATCTTCTATAAAAGAGACGAATTTATCGTATAACATGCCACTTTGACGCGCTATTTCTAAAACATTGCGTTTTTGATTCTCTTGTTTCCAAATAAAACTGACGGTTCGCATAGTCGCTAAAAGTGTTGAAACGGTGACGATAACGACATTCCGTTCGAGCGCATCCGTAAAAATTTTAGAATCTTCTTGCATCGCTACGGCTAAAGCTGGCTCAATCGGCACGAACATGAGGACGTAATCAGGCGAGTTGATTTGATACAGTCCAGCATAATTTTTATCACTCAAACCCCTTATGTGAGTCTTTAAACTTTCCACGTGCGCCTTCAAAAAACGGCTTTTTACTGAGGGGTCTTCATTATTAAAAAATTGCTCATAAGCTTTTAATGAAACTTTTGAGTCAATTATAACTTGCTTGTTTTCAGGGAGTTGTATTACAAAGTCTGGTCTTTTTTGTTGCCCATTTTCATCATTAAAACTTTCTTGACGGTGAAAATGTACCCCCCTCAGTAATCCAGCCTTTTCGAGCAACATTTCAAGTTGCAATTCACCCCAATCTCCTTGAGTTTTGGAATCTCCCCTCAATGCAGATACCAGATTATGCGCATCTTGACTCAGTTGCTGATTCATCAATCGGAGATTTTCAATTTCAGTTTTTAACGAAGAGCGTTCTTTGGTTTCATCCAAAAATTTGCGTTCAATATTCTGTTCAAAATCCTTAATTTTTTCACGCAAAGGATTCAAAATATCGTTCAATTGTGTTTGATTTTGGGTGGTAAAACGCTGAGATTTCTCTTCTAAAAGCCGGTTCGCAATATTTTCAAATTCCGTTTGAAACCGTTGTTGTAGTTGAGTGAGGTCTTCTTTTTGGCTATTGAGTTTTTCATCAAGATTAAAATTTATCTGTTCCAACGATGCCAAATCCTTACTTAATTCAATGATTTTCAATGATTTAGCTTCAAATTCTGATTTTAATTTTTCCAATTGATTTTGTGTATCCAACAAAATTTCTTTTAAAATATATTTGTCTTTTACCACTTGCGAAGGCATAAAAACCCCGCCCGATAAAAACCGATTATACAAAATCAATCCTACCAAAACGCCACCCAATACCAAACCCACCACCAAATACAGTATTTCAACAGCCATTTTGAAATCAATTGTTTTAATTTAAAACATAAAATTATAAATAATTTTCATTTTAAATCAATTTGTAGTCTTTTTTTTGATGAGGAAACCCCAAATATGAGATTTGAAGTTTTGGGAGGAGTTGTCTTTTTTCAAAAATAAGATGAAAGAGAGCGTATTCTGATACTATTTGAAAGTAATAAGGAGATCTGTAGGAGAGAGAGCCAAATAAAGAAAAGGGAAATTCTAAAATTTCCCTTTTCAATTCTCGATGGACTATTTAAAACTAACCATTTCAATATCAAAAATAAGAACAGCATTGCCAGGAATAGAGCCTTGCCCTGATGGCCCATAGCCGTATCCTGACGGGATAAGCAGCTTGCCCTTAGTGCCTTTTTTATATTTTTGAAGACCAATCTGCCAGCCTGCGATTAAGCCACCTAATCTGAATTCGACGCCAGCTGTGTTTTCATCGAACACTTTCCCGCTGGTTAAATAACCCTTGTATTTAACGGTTACCAAGTTGCTTGGTGTCGGCGTTGAGCCTGTGCCATCCACATCTATGGTGTAATAAACGCCTTCTGCCGTAGAGAGAGCGGTTAATTTATTATCAGCGATGTACTTTTTAATGATTTCTATATCAAAAGCGAGTTGTTCCTCTGGTGATTTATCTTTTTTACACGATAAAAGAGTCATCACAAACGACAATAAGAATAGGACTTTTTTCATTTTTTACTTTTAAAATTTTAAATTAAACGAGTGAGAATTGATATAAGTATTTAAAATACTCGTGCAAAAGTAAAAAAAAGGCAATGAAAGTAAAATCTTTCATTGCCTTAAGCGATTTTTTTTAGACAGCACTTTTTAACAAAACCAATTCTTGGGTGTTTTAAACCGCTATATTTTAATAGTGAATTGGGGCTTTAAAAGCCTTTTCACTGGGATTCTTCAAAAAAAAATGGGTTCAAAGATTAACCAGAACCCATTCCAACAAAAACTCATTTTTAACCATTATCTGTAGATTCACTCACGAACCTTGATCACTTTATTGACAACTCTAATCCCGTTTTTCATCACTGTAATCATGTACATGCCTATTGGCAATCCTGAGAAATCGAGTTGTACTGAGGGGGTGTCTTTTGTATATTTTTTTTCACTTTTTAAATGTCCATTAATGTCTGTTACACTCACTGCAAAATCACTTTCGTTTTGTGTTTGCATCATCACGGTTACTGCTGAAACCACTTGGCTTGGAAAAACCTTGATAGAATCTGAATTACCTATGAGCCTGTAAGTTACTTTTTGAGTGCTGAATGTGCCAATTGATGAAAACTGGGCATTTTCGCAGTCCGATTTTATCTTGAATTCATAAGCAGAACCTACTTTTAGGTTGTTAATCTGTATGCTTGGAGCGTTGGTTTTAACGCTTTTCCAAAATATTTCACTTATTGCTTTATATTCTACAGTGTAACTTGCCACTCCTGAAAGACCATTCCAAATGATTTGAGCGGACTCTGCGTCTGTTTTTTTAACTTGGATATTTTGCATCACACATTCTCTATTGTTTGCGGGCAAAATACCATCTGAAGTCAATAATCCACTTCTTTTTTTATCTATCACCACCATCATTCTGGCGTTCTGGTTCTTCGTGAACATATACATACAGGCATCATTCACGTAATCCATAAAGTTCATGGTCATATCTATGCTCTGTGTGCCTTTACAATCGCTGTAATGAGGGAAACTCGGACAGCCTTTGTTAAGGTTTTTGTGCGTAGGTGTATCATCAATGTAGTCGTTTCCGCAATCTGAATCGCCCCAGATATGAAATAACCCTAACCAATGACCCACTTCATGTACACAGGTTCTTCCTAAATGAAAAGGCTGTGTCACTGTACCCGTCGTTCCGAATGATTTATAATCAATCACAACGCCATCAATATTTTCGGGCATTCCCGGAAACGATGAAAAACCGATGGATTTTCCACCCATATTACAGACATAAATATTCAAATATTTCGATGGTGTCCATGGCGCAAAACCTCCTTTCTCAGGTATTTTGATATCATCTGTAACACCCCAAGTTGCTTTTGAGGATTGATGCCTCACTATTCCAGTTGTCGGAAGGCCTTGTGGATCTCTTGATGCTAATTGAAAACGAATACCGCAATTGGCAGCTACATTTTCAAAAATGCTTGGAATATTGAGTACCTCGTTGTTCTCTTTGTTAAAATCTTTATTTAAAACTTCAATTTGAGAACGCACTTGTAAATCATTTATATTTTCAGTGTTTGTATTGTAAACTATGTGAACTATGACGGGAATTGTAATTTCCGCTCCTCTTATCAGCAAATGGGGAGTGCTGTTGTAATTTGAAATTTCGTTTTCAAGTTCTTCACACTGTTTGTGAAATTGTGGATGTTCAACTTTGTATGTTTTTAAAATTTCTGCTGAGTGACAATCACGAACGGTATTTTGAGCTTTTAGTATCAGGGGGCTGATAAATAAGAGAAACAGTTGTATGTGCCTCATAGATGTTTGTTTTTTGCTTTGTTTGCTTTCAATCGGTTTGTTGATACAAATATGCGCCCCCCTCAGTATTAATTGCAAACTTTACTCTTCAACTTCTTTCATTTTACCGAATAAGAGTTAGTAACTCATTTTATAAAAAATTAGATATATAATTTAGGAATTAAAAAACGAGTATTTTGAATATATAAGTATTTGATTATCAATGCTAAAAGTGGGCGAGAGAGAGCGAATGGAGGTGTCACAGGGATTTTATAATTGATATTTTAAGTTAATATTGACCTATTTAATCCCATTTTTTAACTCTAAACAGTTAGTTAAATACTATAAAAAGGTATTTAAATTTTAAAAATTAGTATTTATTAATTTTTAATTTAAAATTTGTGACAGGCTTTTGACTTAAAAAAGCTGAATAAAAAAGAGCTTGAAAGGTGTTCACTTTCAAGCTCTTTTTTATTATTTATTCTTATTCAAGAAATGCGTAAACGATAAATGTTTTATTTTAAAACTTTCACAAAAGCCTCTAATCCTTTTTTAAGGCTTATAGAACGAACCATTGCTTGAGCATCTTTTTCATTTTCAAACTGCTTGACACAAACTCCAAATAAATGGGTATCGTTGTATTGAATGATTTCAGTTTCATCGAAGCCTTTCTTTTCAGCTATTTTTTTCTGAATAGTGGCATTTTCCATAATCGAGTAAGTGCCTACGACTACCAAAAACTTCTTCATTGATTTATCTTGAATCACCACAGGGTTGGCAGGGAGATGCTTTTCTTCTTTTTTAGCGGGTTCTGTTGACGCCATCAATTCTGTTTGT
>JANPHO010000667.1:0-22727 GCA_031424515.1 Saprospiraceae bacterium | reverse complement strand
AAACCTTACTCAAACGGTATAATGTTACACCTGAAGAAGCCGTTTTTATTGATGATAGCCTTAAAAACGTGCATGGCGCAGAGGCTTTGGGCATAAAAGGCATTCATTTTCAATCGCCCGAGCAGTTGAAAGAATCTTTAAAAGAACTGGGAGTAAATGTTTAATTATTGGTTATTGGTTATTGGTTATTGGTTATTTTTTTTTACAATAACCAATAATCAATAACCAATAACTAATAATTTAGTTTCCGAATTGCTGAACCCAACAATTCGGCATTGTTCCGATAGTGCCCATTTTATGGCAAGCGATGTATTTCCAATCAGCTTGTAGCATGGTCTTGCGGTGTCCACGGCTTTCGATGCCATCATCAACGAGTAGCAGAATTACTGCGCGGCGAATATCGCTCGGTCCACCCACAAGGTTTTCATTACCATCTTTTAAATCCGAGCATTCACGCAATACTCTATCCCAAGGCCAAGAGCCATCGGTGCCTTGGTGGTCGGTATCACCTCTTCTTCGTTGGTCATCGCCGTGCTTTTTAGCCGCGGTGTAAAGGCATTGAAGCGTTTGCAAAGTTGATAATTTGGGTGTACGTTTTAACTCTTCAATCAATTCTTTTGAAGTGGAAATTGAGTTGCCCATATCGCCGTTTTCTTTTAAATGTTGAATATATTGCTCGATATAAGGAATATATCCGGCTGGATTGCTGCGCACGAGGTTCACTTCATTCACCATTTGCATTTCCTCGGAAGACATCGAAGTACTGTTTGAAACAGTTGAAGGTGCATTAGTTGATGCAGGGGTGTTATTCGTGTTTGCTGGAGGTGACGGTTGATTACTATTAGGATTTGTACTTGGATCAACGTAATTAATATTCGATCCTTGTGGGATTATTTGACGGCGGTCTTCAATATTCAAACGTTGATTAGGTATTAAAATCCCGTTATTAGTTAGCCCGTTCATTGCCATCACATCTCTTTCAGTCAACCCATATAGAGCACCAACTGAAGCAGGTGTTTCTTTTAATGAAAGGTTATTTTGTGAAACGATGTGAATCACGCGTGCATACATTGGATTCCATTTGTAATTAATTACTGCAGGCATGCTTCCCGAGTTCGTATTTATGTTTTTAGGATTGACGTCCGTCGGAAAATCATATGACTTAGGTACGTCATTATTGGAAGTAGAACCGCCCATGTCCGCATCACAAATACAATCATTGACTTTTAAAATTTGACCAACGAACAATTCTTCCGCCGAAGCCAGATTATTCATGCTGAGTAAGCGGGCTGAAGTGTAGCCATATTTATTGGCGATGCCTTCCAATGTCTCACCTTGCACGATGGCGTGGGTTTTTTCATCAGATTTCACATAATAGCCCGTATTGGTGGTTTTTGGCTGTGTGCCTACATAGCTATAACTTGAGGGAACATCCTTTGGCTCTTGTTTTTCAAGGGTTTTTGGTGTTGTATTAGCCATTTTATTGGCACTCATGACCAAGGAAGTACATTTGGGCAGAATGCCATTCTCTGAAATATTGTTCCATTGGCAAATTTGAGCGATTGAAACTTTATATTTTTTTGAGAGACTGTACAGTGTTTCGCCTGGTTGTACCACATGGACACCTTCGGTAGTAGAAGCCGGGCAAGGGCTATTACTCAAAGATTGGCTAAAAAGAGCAGTAGAATTTAAAATGAGGCTTAAAAAAAAGGTTAGCTGTTTCATAGATACTTGCTTTTTGTTAAAAAAATGGAATAAACTGGTGTAAATATAAGCGAAAAAAAATTCTAAATCAAATACTGAGGGGGTATCCTATTTCAATACCAATGTTTAGACTTCTGGGTTTTATTTTTTTAATGCAATTATTTACCAAAAATAAAGACAAAGTATTCGTTCTTGCGTTAAAAATATATGTTTTAAATGCTTTTTAAATTTTATCGCAATTTGAATGCATCGAAGCATAAAACTGCAAAAAAGCACAATAATTGACAACTCTTACACTTTTTCGACGTACGTAGTTTTGTTATAATCTTCTTTGAAAATATAGAAAAGTGCTCGTGATAGAAATATTTTAGATAAAAATCAAGTAAAATGACCCTGAAACTTTTATCGGGAAATGCGGAAAACGTGTCGCAGCAGGGACATAAGTACTGTTTTAGTCTGGGTTCAAAAGATATCATTTTGACCTCCAAGATAGATAGTTGTGTTGGTGAAAATGATGAAATGGCTGTTGTGGGGTATTATTTTAAGGATGAAGACGAGGCGAATATTTTGGGAACAGTTGCTTATTTTAATTTCAATTCACGGGCTAAAAGTTCAAATAAAATCCCTCTTTATGTGTTTTTAGTGTCTTTTTTCTTAAATATTTGTTTAGTAATTCACGGTATTAACCTTTATTTGGAGGGAGGTATGAGTTATCACATTGTTCTTTTCATTTTTTTGCTTTCGATAGCTGCCTTCTTGGGTTATATGAGTACTAAAGCACATTTGATGCTCAATGCGCATTTAAAAGAAAGGCATGTGCATAGTTGAGTGAAAGCTTTTCAAGACCCCCTCAGTATAATTGCCTATAAAAAAAAGATTTTAAATAGAAATCATATCTAAAGTTGATTATTATCATCGTTTTTGCTTGATTATTGACTCACTTTTGCCCGAATTACATTATAGAAGGAAAGGGGATTCTCTCATAATAGTAAAAAATTAGTTGATAATCAATCATCTTAAAATGAAAACTCAAAAAAGCCTACCGAGTACAAAACAACAAAAGCCAACGCTTAAAAATCTGATAAAAGCATCTTTGAGAGATTTTGACTCAAAATGCATCCACGATTTTCGCATTGAAATTAAAAAACTCAAAGCAGCTATGAAATTGATTCATACTGTGGATGCCTCATTTGACTATAAAAAGAAATTTAAAACCATCCGACAAATCTATAAAGACTTGGGTGCAATCAGAGAAATTCAGTTAATGCTGGAGAGGTTTAGAGCGACTGATAATATTTTTAAACCCATTTTAAGAAAAAAAATTACCCAAATTTTGAATGAAGAATTAAAAGAATACCACGCACTTGTGGTGGATAATTTCGATAATTCAATCATTAAAACGTTGTTAAAAGTAAAAAAACAAGTCACCAAGGCTTTGAAAGATTTGTCTTCCAAAGACTTTAAAAGCTATTTTAAAAAGCGAGCGCGTCAGCTTGAAAAACAATTGGATACCCTTGATATTTCCGAAAAAAATATGCACGATTTGCGCACGTTTTTAAAAGAGCTCAAATTCAATGCACGATATGAGCAAAAAATAGCTAAAAAATCATTGGACAAAACGGATGTAAAATTATCCGATTTGGATGATTTGCAAAAATGGCTGGGTGAGTGGAACGATAACGTCAGTTTGAGACAAAAACTCAAGGAATGGGAGAATGCCTTAAAGCTTCATAACAATGAAAATGAAGCCATATTGCAATTTAAAACCACTTTAGAAGTAGAAAATTGCTTGATAAAACGTAAAGTTGAAAAAGCTCTTAAAATGGATTATGTTTAATGTAAGCTTCATGTTTTGAATCATGAAAACTACTTATTGAGGGCTAATTTTATTTAGAATGAAATGCAGCGTACAATTGCACCTTAGCTACTGAGGGGTTCATCGGATTGCCGTTGAGCATCAAAAGATAACAGGCCAAAGAAGATAATTGCCAATCCGTTACCATGCTTTCACCGTTAAAACGATAGATTTTTTTAAAATTATCGTTGATGGGTATATCCAATGCCGAACAAATTTTAAAAGTCCTAAAAAGGGTTTCTGCAAAATCCTCAGCGGAGATTTGACCGCCCATACGCTCTACAATGTCACTTGCATAATAGTCCAATTTTTGACGTTGGCGTGTTTGGCGAATTTGCTGTGTAGCCAATATTTCATCGAGATAATCATATATTTTGAGCATAGAATCGTGATTTAATTTGAAATTTAATAAGTAAAGTACCGCAGACAGACGCGAGAGCGTGACTGATTCAGCCTTCGCTCTCAGCGTCGCTGCGGTTTCTTTTATGTCGTTTGCATCTGCCTCATTTCTGCTAATTGATTGAAAAGGGCTTTCTCCTGTTCAGTCAGTTTTTTAGGTAAAGTGATATTGATTTTAGCGTATAAATCGCCAAATTCACTTGGATTCTCATATTTTGGCATGCCTAAACCTCTTAGCCTCAAGGTACTTCCATTTTCAGTTCCTTCTTTTATTACAATGCTTTTGGTGCCGTGAAAAGTTTTTAAATTCACTTTGCCTCCGAGCAGTGCTGAATAAAGATCAACATTCAGGGTCACGTACAAATCATCACCGTTTCTCTCAATAAATGGGTCGCGGACGAGACGAATAGTGATAAATAAATCACCATTTTTACCGCCTTGTTGGCTTCTACCGCCTTTTTCTGGAAGCCGAATTTTTTGACCATCTCGAATGCCGCGTTTGAGGTCAACGGCAACCTGTTGATTTTCAAGCTCTAAAATCCGTTTTACACCATGAAACGAATCTGCTAATAGAATCTGTAATTCTGCTTCGTAATTTGCCCCTTGTGCTGTATAATTTGTGGAATAACGTTGTCCTCCAAAACCACCACCGCCACCGCCGAAACTACCGCCAAAGAACTTTTCAAAAATATCTTTGAAATGATCATCATCTGCAAAATCGTCAGCTGTGAAATTATATTGTTGACCTCCAGTTTTATTTTGCTGCTGTTGGCGATTACCACCACTTTTTTCCATGTACTCCCAGTTCTCACCGAATTCATCGTAGCGTTTGCGTTTATCTGGATTTGATAACACCTCATTGGCTTCATTTATTTCCTTAAACTTATCCTCAGCAACCTTATTATTGGCGTTTGTATCGGGGTGATATTTCATCGCCAATTTACGATACGCTTTCTTGATGTCGTCCGTAGAAGCCGTTTTATCAATACCCAAAATCTTATAATAATCTTTGTAAGCCATAAAACTGTTTAATTTTTCCTAAAAATACCCTAAATACTGAGGGGTATGAAATGATAGAGATTAAGTGAATAGGTGATTAAAATCAGTATTTCACTATTTTAATCATAATTAATCCCTCGATACTGAGGGGGGGTAGGGTTGAATCATATTTTTTCAAATCGCCCCGTTTTTTCACTAATTTTGATGCGGTATATGATAATTTTTTTACCGCCAGTCTCTAATTGGTGCGCTTCGATGCCATGAGTTTGGAGGCTTGTTTCACTCGTTATTAGAGGCTGTATTTTATTGATCAATTTTTGCATTGCCAAACGTGCGTCATTGCCTTGGAGTTCTTCATATACGCCCCAAACGATGACACTTTGCCAATTAAGCATATTTTCCACGTGGTCAACTTCGAAACATACGTTCGGATTTTGGCGCATTATCTCGGTTTTCATGCCTTCCGCAGTATGCCCAATGATGCTTTCACCATCAAAAACATAAGTAATGGGAACTATGTAGAGTTTACCGTCCGTTTGGCAACCGATTCTGCCTATTACTTGAGTGCGTAATAGGGTATCTATTTCATCTTTGTCGAGTTCTCCAAACATGGTTTATATATTTTTCTACTTGATTGTATTTGTTCTTCATGCAAAGAATAGGTTTTATCCTTTTAAAAAGCATGATACAAATCAACTTTAAGCATGATTTTGATATGAAACATGGTAATACTTAGGGGGTATATTTGTGTATATCAAAATGTATGATTCATGAAGTTATATACCTCCTTTCATAATTCTTTTTTCTTTAAAAAAGACAATCTTAAATATTTAGTAATGGGCTTAGCGGCTCTGTTTATAGTATTGATTGTTATTTTTTATTTTAATATCAAACACTTGAAACCCGCTTCAAATCAAACGCCTACGATTTTAAATCAAAAAGATACTTTACCGCCAATTATTCCCATAAGTGATACAATATGTACTTTTATAGTGCCTCATGATGTGAAAATGAAGTATTATTTCACTTTTATTGATAGTTTAAGGCGGGTTTTTGATACCCTTTTACCTTATAAATTAACGGAGTATATCCTTGTGAGGAGTAACCCTTTCATCATTGATTCATTAGAAAACACTGATTACTATCGCATGAAATTGCGAGATTCTTTTGTTTATGACCAAAAAAAATTGGTTATTTTAAGAAAAGGGGACATCCTCAAAATCCCAACTCTTGAAAAAGTGGATACCCTCAAAGCCAAAATGGCTCGTACAAGCCTTGATATAAATATTCCCGAATTTAAACTCCGCATCATTGAAGGCGGTGATACAATATATACTTTTCCAGTGAGGGTAGGGCAGAATAGAACCCGTTATCTCGAAGAAGTGGGGCGTAATATAGATTTAAGAACGCTTACAGGCACAGGCACTATTGCTTTTGTATATAAAAAGAACTTTTTTATTGACCCAGTGGAAGGTAAAAAGTTTACCTCCACCAAGCGGGATGACGGAAATCGTACTCTTATGCCCTTGCAACCGTGGCTTGAACCTAAAATAAATGGTCAGTTACGTGGTCAGCTAATTCACCCAACTACGAATCCATCATCGTTGAATAAAGCGTATTCCAATGGATGTATCGGTACGCGTGAAGCTGATATTTGGCGTATTTACTACTATGCACCGATATGCACAAAAGTGAGAATTCGTTATGATTTGAAGGTGAGAAACGAAAAAGGAGATACTATTCAATTAAAGCATATTTATAATCCTAAAAATATGTTATATCTATGAATCAGAAATTAACATACTATTTACCCGCTTTAATGCTCTTTTTTTTCTTAAAACCGAACCTTGGTTTTGGGCAGTTAAAAGTTTTTGGATTAGAAGATTCTACTCCTACTAAAATTGGTAAAAGATTTTTTCCAGCATTAGCGGGGAATCTTGGGACTAATTTTATTATCAATAGAGTGGATGCTGATTTTAGAAAGGTTTACTGGGGGCAGGTAACTCCTACAACATGGAAAATCAACTTGAAAGTAGGTTTTCAGCCTGATTATGACCATTTTACGACCAATTGGCTTGGACACCCTTTACATGGTTCTTTTTTTTATAATGCTGCGCGCTCCAATGGTTATAATTACTGGGAATCCATACCTTTCACTATCGGAGGGAGTTTAATTTGGGAATATTTTGGAGAAACTTGTTACCCAAGCGAAATAGATTTATTTACAACATCATTTGGAGGGGTTTACCTTGGAGAGTTGACACATAGATTCTCGGAAGCGATTAAATACAGGGTTAAAAATGCCATATTTAAACAAACGGCTATTTCTATATTAAACCCCATATCGCAGCTCAATTCTTTGATTTTTAAAAAGAATATATACACTCAAGGCAGCCCATTTAATCCAGATATCAGAACAAAATTAGCGATAGGTACGACTTATCCTTTCGGTAACATGAAAGAAAATCCCTTTGGTACGAGAGGCTATTTAGGCATTTCTATGGTTTATGGTGATTTATTTGACAATGCTGACAGGAAATATCAGCCATTTGATTTTTTCGTTTTCAAATCGTGGATAAATGTGAGTCTTAAGGGTACAGATAGTATATTTTTTAACGTTTCGTCACACGCACCGCTTTTAGTTAAACGCTTGAGCGACAACTCGGTAATCAGTTTATCACAACATTTTGATCATTTAGCGAGTGATATTTTTAAAATTGGCTCGATTGCCTTCACTGGCGATTACTCCTTTCAGCATTATTGGAATCGCAGCGATAAAATAGTGGGGTCAATAAAAGCGGGTGTCATTCTGTTTGGAAGCAGCAAATCTGAGATAGTGAATTTCATCTATCATTCCGATAATCCAGAATTTCAACGTGATTATGTATATGGCAGAGGGTTTACCGGAGAAGCAGATATCGTATTCAGAAGCCAAAAATATGGTAAATTATCAAGCAATATCAATCGGTGGGTTATTTATACCGACCGAGATGCCAGAGGCACAGAAGACCTTTTACTATTGATTGCAGAATATAATTACCCCGTTTGGGGAGGGCTTAATTTGGGTCTTCAATTCAATTATTATCATCGGTTAGCCCGCTATGATGATTATGTTGATTTTTTATTTAAAAAAAGAGCCTATTATGAGCTCAAAACTTTGCTTACTATGAATTTTTAAATGGGTCAAATATGCTCTAATTTTAGCGTTTTTCTCAGACCACTTACTGAGGGGTGATTACCCGTATTTTAAAACAATTGCCAATTGCCCTGCGTGGTAAGCAGTGTGCGATACGATGCGCCCGAGCGCCTCAGCTTTCGTTTTAGTACCAAATTCTTTAGTAGTTATTTCAGTTTCCCAATCGGCATCGGTCTGTTCTAAAATGGCTTTGCTTAAGCAATCGAAGGCATATTGCTGATACTCTAACAGCTCTGCCCAATTAGTCCATTCTCCAGTATCGTGCTGAGCAATTACTGTTTTAGCAGTGACTCTGACATCCTTTTGACCAAATACATTTTTGCTAAAAAGCAGTTCTACATCGGCGATATGCCGAATCAGAAACCCTGCGCTATTTGGGCTATCGCCGAGTTTTTTAGATAAAATAGCGGGTGTATTGACCCCCTCAGTAATTTTCGATAATTGATTCGAAAAACGGGTACGAGCTTCTCGCCAAAGCTGGTAAAATTGAGTGGTAGTGGACATTTTATTATCGTTTTATAGTGAAAGGTTGAAAAAGTGTTACACTTTTTTTTTGGTTGTCAATCCAAATTTCAACGGAGTATCTGAATAAATACCTTGTTTTACCATCTGAATTTGAGCTATTAAGGTAATTGTGGGGGATTATTATCTTGTATTTGTTAAGGCTATAACTATTTGAATTAATATAAAAAGAGGGTGTGCCAGCGGTGAGAATGCCACCTAAATCACGATATGCAGGGTCATTAATTGGACCTGGTATTGTCAACCCTTTATCATCGATGAAGCGTACCACTAATTGCCCATTTATACCTTTTGAACCTATAATCTTGCCCTGTATTTGAATTGTTGATTTTTGCAAAGCATCATCTACTTCAATTGTGGGTGCATCTACTTCAATTCTTTCTCTCACCGGTTGTTGAGAATTGTAAAACATTACAATTCCAGTTATTAGAGCAATTGCGCCCACAATTAAAACCCAGTTAAAGGGGTTTTCCCTTTTGAGAGTTGACTTAAACACGCTGGGTATTGGTTTTTTTTCTAAATTCAGATATGACGGTGTGATATCATTCAAAATTTTAAGGATAGATTCGTTTATTTTAGCACGTTCCATATGTGCCACATCATCCTCAATAGTCCCTTCAATAATGGCGTTATTGAGGGTTTTCATGCGGCTTTTTAATAAAACGAGCTGATCCATGACCTCATTATTGTTCTCTTTAACGTAGCTTAGTAACTCTTCGATGGATTTCTCAGTTTGTCCGTTGGCAACTAAATCCCGTATTTGATCGATTAATGTCATACCATTTAATTTATGAATTAAAAGAAAATGTATTCGTCTGTTACAGTTTTCTAATTCGATACAAATCAAGCAAAACCTATTTTACTAATAGCAATTAAAGCTATCAGAATCACGCCAACGATAATCCCTACTACCCAAAGTAAGCCTTTTTTCGATTCTTCTTTTTCCTTAGGTTCTTTTGCAGCAGCCACTCCAACCAATGCGAATATGAGAGCCAAAAGCCCAACTAAAAGGGCAACCGCTATAATTGCTAATCTGGATTGAAATGGGGCGAGAACAGCTAAAAGTAAAAGCCCTAAAAACATAAAACCCATAACTTTTGCGGTTTTACCCAAAGTTCGAGCTTTTTTAACACCCATTTTCTTTATTAATGAAGGTGTTCTTTTAATTTCGTTTTTATTTAAAAAAGCTGAATCTTTGCCACTTATACTGAGGGGTATTGGCATTATTATGGCTTTTGATTCAGGTATCAGACTCACGAAAAATATTATAAAAAGGGTTAAATAATATGTTTTTTTCATGCTGAATGTGGTTTTAATTTAAAAAAGCTTTATCGTGCAATCATTCCACCATCCAATACCAACTCTGTTCCAGTAGCAAATGAAGACTCATCCGATGCTAAAAACAAAGCACCATATGCTATCTCTATAGCATCTGCCATACGCCCTTGCGGGGATGAGTTTTTAATAGATTCTCGAACAATATCTGATTGCATCATCGGTTCAGTCATTGGTGTTAAAACACCACCTGGCGAAACACCATTTACCCGTATTTTATCAGCTGCCAAAGCCACTGCAAGGTCTTTTGTGAGCATGTGTAAGCCCCCTTTTGATGCCGAATAAGCAGTGCCATTGCCACCTACAAATCCTGCGACGGAGGCAATATTCACAATTGAGCCGCCACCTGCTTTTTTCATGTAAGGCACGACCGTTTTACAACCTAAAAATGGCCCAGTTAAGTTTATCGCTAACACTTTATCCCAAGTTTCTTTAGTCGTAGAATCTAAACTTAAACCAGCTGGATATATTCCTGCGTTATTGACGAGGATATTAATATGCCCAAAAAGTTCAAGAGTTTTCGATGTAACGGCTGCCCAATCTTGCTCAGAAGTGACATCATGCTTCATGCAATAAATATCGAGCCCTTGCTCTTGTGCCTCAAGAACCCACGTAGTGAGTTTATCATATTGGATATCCGTTGCCATCACTTTTGCGCCATTTTCTGCGAAAAGTTTAGCTTCGGCAGCACCCATACCGCCTGCTGCTCCTGTAATAATGGCTACTTTATTAATGAGTCTATTCATTTGTTCAATTTTTATGGTTTTTAATTAAAGTGCTACCCCCCGCGAGAATTCGGGGTTTGAAACCTCAGTATTGTGGTATTTTGTAGCCATTTTTTCTTCTGCTTTTACTATGTTTTCAATGCCTTTTAAAAAAGCATCGGGGCTAAAAGAGATACTATCAATGCCTTGTTCAACTAAAAATTGAGCGAATTCTGGAAAGTCGCTCGGAGCTTGTCCGCACAATCCAATTTTTTTACCCGTCTTTTTAGCTTTTTTAATAACAGTGGCAAACATCTCTTTTGCTGCCGCATTTTGTTCGCTAAAAAGCTCGCTGATGATGGACGAATCACGGTCAATACCCAAAGTCAGTTGCGTCAAATCATTTGAGCCGATTGAAAAACCATCAAATACTTGGGCAAACTCTTCGGCTAATATCACATTACTCGGTATTTCTGCCATAACGTAGATTTCTAAGCCGTTTTCACCTTGTTTTAAGCCATTTCCACGCATAACCTCTATGACTTTTTTACCTTCTTCAACAGTTCGACAGAATGGAATCATGACTTTTACATTTGTCAGACCCATATCCTCGCGTACTTGTTTGATGGCAGCACATTCCAATTTAAAACCGTCTTTGTACAAATCATTGTAATACCGTGAAGCCCCTCTGAAACCCAGCATCGGGTTTTCTTCTTTAGGTTCAAAATCTTTACCGCCTATCAGATTAGCGTATTCATTTGTTTTAAAATCACTCATGCGCACGATGACATCCTTTGGGTAAAATGCAGCAGCGATGGTTGCCACACCTTGAGCCAATTTATCAATAAAATATTGTTTTTTATCGGGATAGTGGTGCGTAAGGCTCTCAATTTGGTTTTTTATGAGCGCATTTTGCGCCATCACGCTCTGCGTGACTGAGGGGTCTGTCAATTCATCAAATTTCACCAAAGCCATCGGGTGCACTTGAATAAAATGCGTAATTATGAACTCAATGCGCATCAAACCCACGCCATTATTAGGATAAAAAGCCAATTTAAATGCCTTGTCAGGGTCACCCACTATCAGCATGGCATCCGTTTTATGGGGCATTTTCATATTCGTGAAGTCCAATTCTTTCTCTTTAAAAGTCAGAATACCATCATACACAAATCCCGTTTTACCTTCGCAGCAAGATACTGTAATCTGTTGCCCATCTTGAATATTCATGGTTGCCCCTTCTGCACCGACGATAGCGGGGACACCCAACTCACGGGCTACAATCGACGCATGGCTCGTGCGACCTCCTTTATTTGTGATAATGGCGGCGGCTTTTTTTAAAATAGGATCCCAATCGGGGCTTGTGATGTCCGTAACAACAATTTCACCAGCGTTTAATTTATAAGCCTCCTTGGGTGATTGCAGAATGCGGGCAGTACCAACGGCTATTTTACTGCCAATGGCTTCTCCTTCCACTAAAGTTTTACCTTTTTCAAGCAACTTATATTCAATCATTTTAAGGGGATTTTCACGACTACGCACTGTTTCGGGGCGAGCTTGTACGATGTATAACTCGCCTGTGATACCGTCTTTAGCCCATTCAATATCCATCGGTTTTTTATAATGCTGCTCGATGATGAGTGTCCAACGCGCTATTTTTAGAACTTCTTCATCCGAAAGGACAAATTTTTCACGTTGTACTGAGGGGGTATCAATATTGAGGGTAGGTTCGTCAAGATTATCGCTATAAATCATTGTTTTGGCTTTTTCACCCAATTTTTTCTGAATTATCGCTTGTTTTCCTTTTATTAAAGTAGTTTTAAAAACATAAAATTCGTCGGGAGTAACAGCACCTTGTACAATGTTTTCACCCAAACCCCACACCCCCGTAATGTGAATAATATCTCTAAAACCTGATTCTGGTTCAAGACTAAAACTGATACCTGCACTCCCTTTGTCAGAACGTACCATTTTTTGAACGCCTACGGAAAGTGCTACTTTATCATGCTCAAAGTCATTATCTTCCCTATATTTTATCGCACGGTCAGTATAAAGTGAGGCAAAACAGCGTTGAACAGCCTCCAATAAAGCCGCATCACCTTTGATATTGAGGTAAGATTCATGTTGTCCTGCGAAACTTGCAGTTGGCAAATCTTCTGCAGTGGCACTACTTCGTACCGCTACAGCAATATCTTCACCGTCGCTGAGATGTTTGTAGTTTTTAAGAATTCCCACTTTCAAATCATCGGGGATTTGAGCATTTAGGATAAGCGCACGAGCTTGTTCTCCCGTTTTTTTAAGGTTAGAATATTCCTCACGGTCGAGGTTTATCATCAATTTACTGAGAGGGTCAGTCAGTCCATTCACTTTTAGGAAATAGCGAAAAGCTTGTGACGTAGTAGCAAACCCATCAGGAATGGGGACGCCTTTGCTTGCAAGGTTGTTATACATTTCGCCGAGGGATGCATTTTTGCCGCCTACTAAAGGCACGTCCTCTATACCTATATTACTAAATAATTTGATTAAATCTTTCATTTCTTTTCAATCTTTAGTCCGTTTTTAAACATATCCAAGATTACAAAAAGAAAAGACCATAAACGATGATACACATTAAGGCTCAAGGTGATTTCAATCAATTCATGCTTTATTCTATTTTTTAAATGCCAATAAAGGTATCTTAAGGTCAAAAGTCATGTCAGCGGTTTTGCTATCAAGAAAGAGTCGCTCTAACCAGCTGTGTTTTTGATCAGTAAACATGGCTAAAATTGAGGGCTTCTCCTTTTTAATCGTCTTTTGTAGATTTTCGACCAATGAGTTTTCAAGCAAAAGCTTAGGTATGTGAAATGTTATATGTTGTGCTTGATAGTCCATTATTACATCAGCAATTTGGTCTTTAGCATCAGCATCATGCATTTTATAGTTAAAATGATAGACATCAATTGGGACTTTTAATGGCTCGGTAAACTTTTTAATAAGTGCCAATTCTGTATCTATATTTTCAAAATCAGAGGAATAACCCACCTTATTAATAGGTTTAGTACGGTAATTTTGCGGAACAACAATTACAGGAATAGGAGATGTATTGACTAAAGTAGAGGCGTTAGTGCCCATGATTTTTTTGAGTGTTCCGGCTCCACGCGTACTCATGCATATATAATCCGCGTTTATTTTTTTGGCATAATTGACAATAAAATTGTCAACGGTCATCCCCATTTCAACTTCGTGTTCGTACGAAACATCTTCTTTTCCCGCTTTTTTAAAAATAGCTTTAAGGAATTTTTTTAGCTGATTTTTACTATTAAGAGTCTCCTTTTGGACATATTCCTCCGTTTCCTCTTTGCTCCATGAAGTGGGTTTCATGAGTTCAATAGTACTATAAAACACCAATTTACAAGGTGTTTGTGATGCCAATTGGATAGCAAAGCGGATACCCGCTTTGGAGTTTGATGAAAAATCTGTGGTTACTAATATAGTTGTCATTTTTTTTCTTTTAAAAGGTTCATTGAATTATTTCAAAATTTGTATTTTCCTAACCACATCTCTTCTATTTTTACATTTTAAAGCAATGAAATAAGTGCCATTTTTTAAAGATGAAATATCCAATCTTTGTGGTTCTGAATGGGCTTTTTCAATAATTTTATTCAATATTATTTGACCCGCCACATCTGAAATAGTGATATTCACCGCTTTATCTGCGTATTTTTTCAAATCAATATAGATGTCCTCACTTGCGGGATTAGGAAAAACTGTAAAATCAGCCATTTTTTCATAATTCACTTTTTGAGGATTTGTGGATTGAGTTTGACCGTTCATTAAATGTATTTTCAAACGGTAAAAACTGACCCCCTCAGTAGGTGCATCATCGTAAGCCACATGGTAATTATTGGCACTCGTAGGAATACTTTTAATACTTTCAAAATGAACATCATCCGTTGATTTTTCAATATCAAAATATGAAATATTGAAAGATTGCTGTACCCAATCCATACGTACTTTTTCGTCTATTGAAATGGCTCTTAAACCACCTTGCGTGATGAGTGGTTGGATAGTTGAAGTCATTTCAATAATGTTTATGCTGTAATCCTCTACTTCACCTCGTTCAAATATTTCGCATGGCGAAGGATAATCGCCCCATTTCATTGAAACGCGCATTCTGGTTTTACCTAATAGCGCCGTAGCGGGTACACTAAAACCATTATCGTTGTCGAAGAAAATACCATTGGTGATACCGACTGCTCGACTGACTACCATTTCGCCTGCATCATCAAAATCATTGTCGTGATTAAAATCCATCCAAACGCGCCAAAACATATTGGTGTTACGAGGATCCAAGCCCCAGCTGCTTTTCGGATAGATGGAAATCAAACCACCTGAACCACGTTGAGCGCTTGCCGCTGTTAGAGTAGTGAAATCCCCGTAGCCTTCTTTACCAGTTGACGGAAAGGCAGTTACCGTTGGGTTTGTAAACACCGTGACACCTGTTATCCATTGTTCCCAAGGAGCCGTTCCTTTTGAAATACAATAAGGCAATGGACTGGTATCCAAAACAAAACGCTGACTTGCGACATTGTTTGAGACTATAGTATCAATGATTTGATTGGAACTTATTCTCACTTCTTGAACGAATTCCGATAAAACAATGGGTATGGCAAATTTTTCATACTGTACGAATGCGGTCAGGCTCTCATTGGGTGCTAAACTACTGATATTCCAAAGCGTGTAAGCAGCTGCTCCAAAAGGTGCGTTGACGAAAACTGTACCTCGTTGGGGTGTAACTGTCGGTAAAATAAAAATACCCGAACCGTATTGACTGTATCCAGTTCCGACATTGGCTAAAACATCCTTTGCCGTAGCACGTCCATTATTGGTGATTTTAACCGTGAAACTGTGTTTTCCTTTTTTATTATAAGTAGTATCAGAAGCAATGATATCTATTTTCAAATCAGCACTATCGAGAAGTGCACTGATATTATAAGGCCCCGCTAATGTATCTACAACGGGATAAGGATAAGGGAAAAAACCAAAATTATCGGTACGATTGCCAATAACTACGTAGGTGCCATTATACTGAACACCCGAATAATCGGATCGTGTAATATGTGAAAAATTGTGAAAAACGGTAAAAGTGGCTTGTACAGTCGCTGTCTCGTTAGGTTGAATAGAGCGACCGATAGGTACACGATTTGATACTATTGTCAGATAAGTAAAAGGAGGTCCTTTGAAAATAAAAGGTTGTTGATTCTGATATATACTGAGTGGTGTGTTGGGATTGCTCGGAGCAGTGCCCGTATTTTTAATTGAAACATTCAATGTGATTTTTTCACCCTGCCGGACTGCTCTATCACCCGAAATGCCAACGAGCCTAAGTGTATCACTACCTGATGTTGTGGGATTTATGATATTGATGGTGTAATCCTCCACTTCCCCGCGCGCAAAGACTTCACAAGGTTCGGGAAAACCGCCCCATTTCAAGGCTACTCGCATCCTTACATTACCGTTTGTGGCAGAAGAAGGCACTCTAATATTGCCTGAAAAAGGGTCAACATTATTATTTTGAAACACTAATTCAGTATTTTCAAATATTTTATTACCGTTATAATCAATCCAAGCGCGACAATAAACGTTTGGCAAATTACCTGACCAACTTAACCCGGGTGAAATATTGAGTAAATATGTCTGTCCTTTACTAATAGTGGTGGTTAAATTGGAAAAATCTGAATAACCGAGGGTTGAAAAATCTTTGAATTTGTCACTTGCATTATTGAAAGTATTGAATTGAACCCTTGAAACCCATAATTCCCAAGGGGCAAACCCTTTTGAAATGCAGTAATCACTGCTTGTTTGCCCCGTTATGACAGTAAATGGCGTTGCGGAAATAACAGTATTATTATTTTCATTACTTTCCGTAATTTGATTATCAGCATCCACTTTTAATATTAAAAAATATTGCCCAACTGGAAGTGTAGTGGGAATATTAGAAGCTCCTGGTACTTGTGAAACAGAGAAACCAGCGGCAAAATTACCCGTGGGAATGACCCCATTTTGCGCATCATCAGCACTGAGTACGTTATCCGTAGAAATATAGGCTTTTACCGTAAAATTGCCCGTTGCATTGCCTGTACCGATATTTTTAATATCTATTAAATAATTTAAAACTTGACCTTGCAATACTGAGGGGGGCTGAATATTTAAGTTGGCAAGTGTCAAATCAGGTAAATTTAATTGATTACCCTCAGTAATTTCAACGGCATAGTCTTCTACTTCACCCCTATCGAATGTTTCGCAAGGTTCGGGATAGCTACCTACTTTCATGGCTATGCGCAGGCGGGTTTTACCTAATTTAGCGGTATTGGGCGGGGTGAAAGCTGCTTCATTATCTAAAAATATCTGAGATTGGATGACCACTTGGCGGTTTATGGCCATTTCCCCTTTATCTGTAAAATCGCCATCGGCGTTGAAATCCACCCATGCCCGCCAGAACATATTGGCATTGCGCGGGTCACCATTCCAACTGGATTTTGGGCTGATGGTGATGAGGTTTCCTATACCTCTTTTGAGGGTGGCGCCTGCAAGGTTCGTAAAATTGCCATATCCTTCTTTGCCCGAAGAGTTACCGAAATTACCACTCGAAATAGAAACCCGCTCTATCCATTGTTCCCAAGGAGATACGCCTTTTGATGCACAATACTGAGGGGTCTGGGCTAATAATTTTAACGAGAGCAATAAGGTAAATAAAGCTGAAATGGTTAAGTTTCTTTTCATGATAAATAGCTGTTTGTTTTTAATAAGTATGCATCAATCTACAATGCTCTTATCCCCAAAGTTGTATGTTAGAAAACTTAAAAGTGGTGATATTGGTAATTAGGGTAGATGAGATATATCAGTAAAAACAGCCTCGGAGGAGATTTTTAGGATTTTAAGGGATAAAGTGCTTATTTGATGTGGAGTAATGTCATTGCGCATTACGATTTTAAAGTAGGGATTCCAAAATTTTGAAATCCCTAATCTTTAAACAAGATTGAATTTCTAAAAATTATCATCATAGTGCATCACCATTAGGGGCTTTTCATAGGTGAGCGCAATTTGTTGGGTAATACTTTTATGAATCAGTGCTTGGAAAAAATTGCGGTGCTTATTGACGAACATGAGCAAATCAATATCATTGTTTTCGGCATATTCTTTCAATTCCTTTACTACATTTTCGCCATCTAAAGACACTAATTCAAAAGGCTCTTTTACCTCCATTTTGTCCATTAGTTCATTCAGAACTTTTTTTAATACATCTTCTTTTTCTTTTTTATCCTTTTTAGCAATATTCACAAAGTGAATTTGAGCCTTAAAAACCTGCGCAAAATTGATGGCTTCTCGCAATACTTTTGAATCTGCGGATTCGGCAGAAGTGGCAAAGAGGATGCGTTTTATGGGTTTATAAACGGTGTCACGCGGGACAATTATGACGGGTGCGTGCGCCTTATTCATCACATCCAAAGAAACGGTTCCTACGATTTTTGATAAAAAATCCTGCAAACCGGTGGAACCCATCACTATCAATTCATCGCTTTCTCGCTTAGTCATTTTCACAATTTGGTCAACAACATCCCCCCTCAGTATTTCTGTCTCATAGAACAATTCGTCACTGTCTGCAGTGAATTCTTTCATGGCAATTTCTGCTGGGTCGCCCTCCGTTTTTTCAAATACTGAAACGGATAAATCTCCTGCCGCATCGTGTACATGCACTATCTTGATTTTGGCGTTGAGCTTTGCTGAGAGGTGCTTAGCATACTCAAAAGCGGTGCGTGAGGTGGCAGAAAAATCAGTTGGAACAAGGATTGTTTTCATAATATTGTTATTTTAGGTGACAAAACTAAAAAAGAGTGAAATTTGGTTAGCTAATTAATATCACCTCAATATATGACTTTGATTAGCTTAATCGCAGTTTTAAAATATAAAATTTACGTTAAATTGTATATTGAAAATGAATCTACCTCCAAGCTGGCAAACGACATTGTATGAAATAGGTGATACTTTCAGATTTAGCCTGCGCTTTTTTCAACAGGGCTATAAACCACGATATGAAATTAATGAATTTTTGAGACAATGTTTTATAGTTGGCTATAATACTTTGCCTTTAGTGAGTCTGACAGGGTTCATCATGGGGCTTGTTTTAACTATGCAGCTTCGTCCAACTTTACTTTACTATGGGGTTGAAAGCAAGTTACCTGATATGGTAGGTATTGCTATGATTAGAGAAATTGGACCCATACTAACAGCACTTGTTTTTGCCGGCAAAATAGGCAGCAGCATGGGCGCTGAATTGGGTAGTATGAAAGTGACTGAGCAGATAGACGCGATGGAGGTTTCGGGTACCAATCCGTTTAAATATTTGGTGGTGACACGGGTGTTGGCGACTACTTTGATGCTGCCTGTCTTAGTTATCCTAAATGACTTTATATCTTTATACGGTTCATATCTTGGTGTAAATATCAAAGGCGTTACGAGTTTTACTTTGTTTTATAAGAAAGTATTTGACGCTTTGGTGTTGAGTGATTTGATTCCAGCGGTTGTCAAGACTTTTTTCTTTGGTTTTGCAGTGGGTATTGTGGGCTGTTACAAAGGCTATAATAGTAGTAAAGGTACTGAGGGGGTAGGGCGTTCGGCTAATTCGGCGGTGGTAGTGAGTTCTATTTTAATATTTATTATTGATTTGGTTGTTGTTCAAATCACAGATTTATTTGGTATAAATTAAGAATTCAAGATATGATTCAAGAAGCTAAAAAGCCAGATTCAGAAAATCAGGATTCACCAGAAATGGTGATAAGGGTAGAGCATTTGTATAAATCGTTTGGGAGCAATAAAGTGTTAGTGGATTTCAATTTTACATTAAAAAAAGGGGAAAATGTGGCAGTTTTGGGGAAGTCTGGTTCAGGCAAGTCGGTTTTTATTAAATGTTTAATCGGTTTGTTACGCCCAGATAGTGGTGATATTTTCATTTTTGATAAAAAAATATCGGATTTAAATCACGATGAATTGGATTTTATGCGGGTGAAAATGGGTTTTTTATTTCAAAGTAATGCCCTTTATGATTCAATGACTGTTCGTGAGAACCTTGAATTTCCCTTGCGTCGGCATTGGCTTTCCCCCAAAAGTGTGAATGAAGAAATAGCGAAGAAAGAAACTGATGAAAAAGTTATGACAGCTTTGAGCAATGTTAATTTGGCGCACACAGTGGATATGATGCCTGTGGAACTATCGGGTGGTATGCGCAAAAGAATTGCCTTAGCGAGGACTTTAATTTTGAATCCTGAGATTATGCTTTATGACGAACCTACGACGGGTTTAGACCCCATAACAGGAAGAGAAATCAGTAAATTGATAGTTGAAATCGGTCAAAAATATGATACCTCATCTGTAATTATTTCGCACGATATGAATTGCATTCGCTTGACCACCGATCGAATAGTTGTTTTAATAGACGGATATGCCTACGCAGAAGGGACTTACAACGACCTAAAAAAAAGTAATGATAATAAAGTAAAACAATTTTTTGAATAATGGCAACTCGAAAAATAGATAATATTAAACTGGGTATTTTTGTTTTTGCGGGCTTATTAATGCTCATTTTTGCACTTTATATGGTGGGCAAAGACACCAATCTTTTTGGTAAAAATTATGTGTTGAAAGTTCGTTTTGATAATGCGAGTGGATTAATGGTGGGGAATAATATCCGTTATGCTGGCATTCAAGTGGGGACAGTAAAAAAAATAGGCTTTTTGAATGATACCATCATAGAAGTGACGATGCTTATTGATGAAAAAATGAAAAGTTATATTCATAAAAAAGATTTAGTGAGTATCGGCACAGATGGACTTGTAGGTAATAAATTGATTAATATCGTTCCTGGGGGCGATAGGACTCAATTAGCGGAGAATGATGATATTTTGATAGCAAAAGAAAATATAAGTACAGATGAAATGTTGGAGGTGCTGAATAAAACAAATCAAAATATTGCTATTATTTCAGAAGACCTTAAAATCAGTGTACAACGCCTGAATAATAGTACCGCTTTTTGGGATATTTTGAATGATAAAACCCTTCCCAAGAATTTGACAAATGCCATGTCTAATATCCGTAAAGCAACCAATAAAGCAGATAATATGGTCGCAGAATTACAAATGATTGTGCAAGATATTAAAGATGGCAAAGGCTCTTTAGGGGGTATTTTAAGAGATACACAGGTTCTTTTTAACTTAAATACAGCTGTAGAAAAGATAAAATTGGTTGGGGATAATGCCAATAATTTAGCGCTTGAACTGAACACTCTGACTCAAGGTGTGAAACGTGATATTGATAGCGGTAAAGGTTCTGTTAATGCGGTTTTGAAAGACAGTGTTTTGGTTCAAAAACTCAATAAAAGTTTTGAAAACATTGAAGCTGGAACGTCTAATTTTAATCAGAATATGGAAGCTCTCAAGCATAATTTCTTATTCAAAGGGTATTTTAAGAAGCTTGAAAAAGAGAAGAAAAAAGAAGCAGAATTGAGAGAAAAGAGGAATTGAAAAGTAAAATTGAGGTAGAATTGTTAGGATTTTTATGGATTTAACAGGATTACAGACTCAGATTTTGAAATTTTATCGTATATTTAACATAAATTAAATTATAGATAGGGTGGGCGTTGTTATGTTGGGGGAGCTTGAGGGGTTTTTGCGTGAAAATATCAGCAAAAAAAGGTGAGATAGTTTATAAGGGTAAGGCTTAAAACGTCAAGATATTTCAAGATCGTGCCCATAATGATAAGACTCAATACACGACAAAATATAATAAAATAGCCTAAATGATACGTATCACTATACGTATCGGCCTAAATAATACGTATACGTGTACGTATCGACTTAAATAATACGTATCGTGATACGTATCACTATTACATCATAGTCTCGAAAATAATAGTAAGGAAGGCCATTAGACCTGTTCTACACTTATTTAATTTTACCCAATATTATTGTAATACTCATCCCCCTACAGTTGAATACGTTTGAAAGCTTTTGAATGCTTTCTGAAATTTTGGGAGGGTAAAATTGAAAGGCTTATTCACATATTTATAGTTAATATAATCAAAATAAATATTACAAATAAATGTCATCTATTTCAAAAATTGGCATTGTGATTGCTCTTTTAATATTGTAATTTATTGTACTAAGTCGATTAGTACATTTTTTTTCAAAACATTAAATACATAAGCACCATGCTTAAAAATCAATCCCCTCCAAAAGAGGTCGTTACTTGCCGTGTAGCTCCTGAACTTAAAGATCAGTTGCAGCTTGAGGCAGATGAGCGCGGAATTTCGCTATCCAAGTATGCTGAAATTTTACTGCTTCATCGAAATCCTAATGAAGATGAATATCAAGAACTAGTGCAACATCCATTTAATAATATAGGAATAAAGCCTTAACTTTGAGCTTAAAAAGAGATGAAAAGTCCAAAGATAGAGCTTAGTGAATTACAAGGAAATATCTTAAAAAAGATAAGTAATCAAAAAACATCGTCCGTACGGGAAGTAGAAAGAGCGGGTCTGATATTATTACTGGGAGAAGGCTTAAGTAATATTAAAATAAGTGCAAGAACCGGCTTGAGTTGGGAAAAGGCACAACGATGGCGATATAGGTGGATTTCGTATGAAAGCACTTTCAGAGAGATAGAAAAAGATAAGAGCAATAAACACCTCAAGCATGAGATGGAATTAAAAATACGGGAGTGCTTAAGTGATGCAGCAAGGCCTGGTAGTCCAGGCAAATTCAGTTCTGAGACCTATTGTCAAATCTTAGGCGTGAGTTTAGAGCTTCCGGAGCAAAGTGGTCGCCCAATAAGTGTATGGACATTGGATGAATTGAAATCAGAAGTTGAAAACAGGCAAATAGTTCAGAGTATCAGTCGAGCCCAATTGGGCTCTTTTTTAAAAGGGAAGTGACGTAAAACCGCATAAAGTACAGGGTTGGCTGAACCCTAAATGTAGTGCGGA
>JANPHO010000666.1:0-4195 GCA_031424515.1 Saprospiraceae bacterium | reverse complement strand
AAGCCACATTCAACTTTAGAACTAATAATACATTTTTTTGAAAGTATAGCTTTATTTTTAACCTCCTACATCTACTTTCAAGAAGGAAAGTCATTGTTGCCATATGTAACTATGATTGCAGGTATTGGCTTTCTAATTGCCACAATGGTACATTTAAAAGGACATAATAAAAGATTTGAAAACTAATTGTGGAAAAAAGCAACGAACCGCTAACAGCCATTTTGCAAAAGCGGAAATTCGTGCTTCTATGACAATGAAGTGCTAAATTCAAGCATTATGCATTGAACCGACATTTCCCATAGCAATTTGAAAAACGAGGATTATTGATTAACCTTGTGAATGTATAACAGTAAAAGCCTAGACCATTTAATAGATGAATTAGATTTAGTCAAAATGCTCGATAGCCTGTATGATAGACCTTCTATCTTCTTATTTATAGTTCTACAAAGTTTTTTACCTTTGTACCCAGGACACACCTGAACGCAACAGCACCCAGATATAATACTAAACCAAGCACTTCTAACAATGTAAATTATCAAATGTTAATTTTCAATATTTTATATATCCTAAAATACTACTGAACTGTTAAAGTTATAATATGATATTGTGATAAAAAAGTGGCGAAGAATTGGTTAAAGAAGGTTGTTCAATACAATCAAAAACCAATAAATCGCCATGACAAAATTACATTTTATTGAGCTATTTTCCAAAATAAGCAAAATAGGCTTTTACGTAAGTGAAGGAGAATTAAAAAGGTTATTATTGTTAAGTTTTGGAATAAGCCAAAGCAAGACAGTCAATATAAGCTTGGTTAACGATGAAATACTGTTAGAAGAAAGTGGGTGTAAAAGTCTTGGTAGCCAGTATAATTATCTACTTAAACTATTTCAAAGGGGTAATTACGAAGACTTAATCAAGAGTTGTTTTCGCTTTTTAGTGATTCACTTTTATGGTGGAGAAAAAGGCGTCAAACTGTTGATAGATAGGACAAATTGGGACTTAGGTAGTCAAAAAGTGAATATATTAGTAATTGGGCTATTGACCCCAGAGGGTGTATTAATCCCCTTAATATGGGATGATTTAGGATATAAAGGCAATAGTGATAGTGAAACGCGGATTAAATTGATAGACCAGTTATTAAGATGGTGGCAAGAAATGCAAATACCCGTACCGCAATTTGAAATCATAGGAGACCGAGAATTTATTGGAGAAAAATGGTTAACGGCTTTATCAAAACGTGAAATTCAATATATCATTAGATTACGCTTTGATTTGACATTTGAAACATGGCTCGATGGTGCATATGCAATTGAAAGTCGCATGAGTTTACCCGCCATGCATCAATATATGATAGATAATGAGCAACTTTATATGGAAGTTGTTTTATCTGGAGAGGCTATTGCTAACGTTTTTATAGTGAAAAATGCGAATAATTACTCTAAAAAAGAACCTTTTATCTATTTTATAACTAATTTAGACGATATTCAATTAGCGGGAGAGGATTATCGAAAACGGTGGAAAATTGAGGTTTGCTTTAAACATTTGAAGTCAGCCGGATTCCATTTAGAGGATTTTAATATGTCTGGGCAGCATAAAACCAATATTTTAATGGCCATACTGACACTTGTATATGCCATTACAATTAAAGAAGACCCAGATGTGGCGGATAAACCCGAAGAGGACATTCTTTTTAAAGACGGAAAAAAATATACCAGAAAATCCGTCTTCCGAAAGGGGATTACTGGGATGACTCAATTAAAAAGTTTAGACGCTTTTTTATATTATTGCTCAGAATTACTCTTTAAAACCTTTAATAAGTGGCTCTTTTTGAATTACTTACATATTAATCTTTTAACAGTTCAGTAGTATTATATCCTAAAAACTGTGTTGTTTTATCAGTAGGAAATATCTTTGTGTGGTACTTCAAAGAACAGGGTTAGAAAACGGCCGATTTTATAAATTTATAAAGGAATTTCCACAATGACTTTTGTCCCATTCGCCATGCCGTCCGCTTCTGTCAAATCAATGACTTCAACTTTAGTGTTTGTGTTATAAATCTGATTGATAGCCGCAATCCGCTCGCTTGTTACTTTCATACCAAAAGATTTTTGACGGGTAGCCGACTTGCTTTTTATCTGAGCAGCGGCGGCTCTGCCGATACCATTGTCCATAATTTCGGCGTGAAGCACCCCCTCAGTAGGTTGGCTGATTTTGAGCCAAATTGTACCGCCTTCTTTTTTGTGCATTAAGCCATGCCAAATCGCATTTTCGATAAAAGGTTGGAGCAAAAGCGGTGGGATTGTTACGATTTCGGGGTCAATATCGTCGGCAATTTTGATGTCAAAAGTCAGTTTTTGTTTGAATCGCATGACCTCCATTTCCATATACAACCGCAATGCTTCGAGTTCATTACTGAGGGGTATGCGTTCGAGCCTCGAATTTTCTAAAACAAGGCGAATCAGCCGTGAAAAACGTTGCAAATAGTCGGATGCTAAGTCCGCTTTGTTTTCAAGAATGTACAAATTGAGAGAATTGAGGCAGTTGAAAATAAAGTGTGGATTCATTTGCGCCCGCAAAGCCGACAACTCTGTTTCAGCGATTTTTTGTTGAAATTCAGCCCGCAATTGAGCCGCTTCTGCTTCTTTTTGTTTAAGCGCAGCTTCTTTTTCTTTCAATTCAGATTCGTATTTGATGCGCTGCAAACGGTTTTGATGCAACCAAAATGCCGAACCCAAAATCAACAACAGTATCAAAGACCTAAACCACCAAGTCTGCCAATAAGGTGGCGTGATGACTATTTGTAGCGTCGTTTCTCGGTCGTCGTTGGCATAAATGCCTACCGAAGCTCGGATGCGAAAGGTGTAAGTGCCCGGCGACAAATCGGTATAATATGCCATATTGCGCTTGGCAGCATAGACCCAATCGGGGTCAACACCTTCCATTTTGTAGCGATAAAGGGTATTGCCGTCAAAATTGAGGGCTGAAAAGGTCAAAACAAAAAAGTTTTCTCGATAAGACAATTCTACTTTATCCGCGTGGAGACGCGCCGTTTCATCGCGGTCAAAAATGGTAAAATTGGTAAAAAAAACGGGCAAGTCGCGTTTCGGAAACACCAAATCTTTTGTTTTATCAATAAAAACCACCCCCTCAGTATTGGAGAGCCACACGCCATTCTTTCCTTCGCCATTCTTGATTTTGTCGGACAATCTATCAGGCAAAATATCGCTCCCATCGCCTTTCATTGCTACACTTTCGCCCGTTTTTGGATTAAAAACATAAGGTTTTTCGTTTAAAATATTGAGCCAAAACAGGCTATCCGCGTCTTCGTAGATATAACTGACGAAAGGTTCTTGGGTTTTGTTAATCGAATAACGGTGAAAAATAGGCTGAGCAGCATCGGGTTTTTCGATGTGGACAATACCAGTAGTGGCTGTTGTCACCCAAAGTTGGCGGCGGCTATCGGTATAAAAATGAACGGTAATATTGTCGGACAACGAATTGGGGTTGTTGGGTTGGTTCATATAATGTTCAAAACTCAGCGTCATTTTATCTTTTATGCGCAAAAGCCCTGAGTTATCAGTGGTCATCCAAACCGTCCCCTCTCGGGTGCGATAGATTGAGTTAAAAACTTTAGTCGGAAAATATTGAAAATTCTCAATTGCCCCATTTTGCCGCAATCGAATCAAACCCGCGTTATATGTCGAAAGCCACCGCACCGGTTCGCCATTGGGCAAAGTATCATCTACAACGCCGTTGATGTCGTAAATTAGCGGCATCATAACGACTTTTTTTTGGGACTCGTCAATTCGGGATAAACGCATAGCCGACTGAATATACACCCCACTCGGTTGTATCATAAAGGTAGCCCACTGATTCACAACAACTTGTGGAGGCAAAGGCAAACGCATGATTTCTTGATGCGTTGTGGCATCTATTTTTATAACCTCTTTTTCAGTCAAAATCCAAACCGCCCGTTTGGTATCAAATAAATTTTCACTTATCGCAAGAATTTGATTGGAATGTGTGGGCAAAGGCACGGTGCGGGTGTACCTGTTTTTTGACTCATTATAGGAAAACAAGCCACTGTTTGTTCCCATCCATATCGTATTAGTTGCCGTATCGCCATAAAAAGCATGAATATGAGTTACCTTTTTGCTTTGTGCGATACCACTTCCCTTGAGCGGCTGACTGACCA
>JANPHO010000665.1:0-45261 GCA_031424515.1 Saprospiraceae bacterium | reverse complement strand
TACAAAACGCACTATGCGCCGATAACCATGTCTAATCTGACGATGTTTACGGGTAACTCGTCGTGGCGTGGAAGGATGCGGGTTTTGCTGCCGATACTGAGGGGGTTAGCTTTTATAGTTTTAATCATAGCCATGGCACGCCCGCAAGCCCTTTTGAAAGAGGATGACGTACAGGCAGATGGGATTGATATAACTTTGACGCTTGACCTTTCAAGCAGTATGTTGGCTCAAGATTTTGAACCCGACCGCTTGGAAGTCGCTAAAAAAGTAGCCGCTGATTTTGTTGAAAAAAGAGAGTTTGACCGCATTGGATTGGTCGTTTTTAGTGGTGAAGCGTTTACACAATGCCCTTTGACGACCGACCATAAAGTAGTACAAGAGTTTATTGGTAATTTGAAATGTGGTTTTTTACAAGATGGTACAGCTATCGGAATGGGCTTGGCAACGGCGGTGAACCGCATGAAAGAAAGCCCTGCCAAATCTAAAATCATCATTTTGATGACCGATGGTGTCAATAATGCAGGTTATTTTAAGCCCGAAGATGCTATGGAATTGGCTAAAACGTTGGGCATAAAAGTCTATACAATTGGCATCGGTTCTACGGGCGAAGCAATGTCACCCGTAGGTCGCCGTAGTGATGGCAAATATGTTTTCGGAATGGTTCCTGTTGAAATTGATGAACCATTGCTTCAAAATATCGCTCAAACTACGGGCGGAAAATACTACCGAGCAACCAATGGTAAAGAATTAGAGCAAATATACGCCGAAATTGACCGCCTTGAAAAATCCAAAATTGACGTCACGACGATAAAAAGACGCAGTGAATCATTCGCTGTTTTTGCAATGATAGGATTGATTTTGTTGGTTTTAGAGTTGCTTTTAAGATATACTATTTTTAGAACAATACCTTAATATGGTGCTTAGTTGTTTGTGCTTGGTGCTTAGAGAGCCAAGCACAAACAACCAAGCACTAAGCACAAAAAGAAATGTTTCGTTTTGAACATCCTACATATTTATATGCACTGTTGCTGATTCCTGTATTGGCGGTGTTTTTTTACTTGACTCGACGAGCTCGAGCTAAGGCTTTATTGCGTTTTGGTGAATCAGATTTAGTGCGCCGACTCATGCCACAGGTTTCAATGCTCAAACACCCTTTGAAATTTGTTATTTTGATGATAGCGTTGTTTCTACTTGTTGTTGCGTGGGCAAATCCACAATGGGGTACGAAGCGTGAAAAAGTCAAAAAGAAGGCATCTGATATTATAGTAGCTATGGATATTTCAAACTCTATGCTCGCTGATGATGTGAAACCCAACCGATTGGAGCGCGCAAGAGCATTTGGATTGGATTTGATTCGTGAGTTAAAAGGAGAGCGCATTGGCACAATCGTTTTTGCTGGCAACGCTTATTTACAAATGCCTTTGACAACGGACTATGCCGCCGCAGCCATGTTTTTGAAATCTGCCAATCCCGACCAAGCACCTACTCAAGGCACTGCCATAAGTGATGCCATTGAAATATCTGAAAAAGCCTTTCCAGAAGAAAATAAAACGCATAAAGTTTTAATCGTTTTATCAGATGGTGAAGACCATGACTCGGAAGCACTTGCACGAGCAAAAGAAGCGCATGAGAATGGTTTGATTATCTTCACCATTGGGGTCGGCACTACTGAGGGGGGCTTTATGGTTACTGATTTTGGCGGCATAAAAGATTTTAAAAGAGATGAAAATGGTGAGCCGATTCGGACAAAAGTCAATGAAACCATGCTTAAAGACTTAGCTAACGCGGGAGATGGCGACTATTTTAATATTGCCAACACGAATGGCATTATTGAGGCTTTAAAAAATAGAATTGAAAAAGTTGAAAAACGAGAGCTTGAAACAAGGGCTTTTAATGAATATGAATCGTATTTTCAATGGTTTTTATTCCCTGTGATTTTAATTTTAATCATCGAATTTATGATGCCTTATCGTAAAAGCACTTGGGAAGAAAAAGATATTTTTAAAATTTAGTGCCTTGTGCTTTGTTTTGGGTGCTTAGCCCAAGCACCAAGCACCAAGCACCAAGCACTTCAAAAATGAACGATAAAGAATTTCATATCCCCTCAGTATCAGAGCTGCCCAAAGCCGTAGAATGGCTTTTAAAAGAGGCAAATGGGCGTAAAAAAATCATGCTATATGGGCAGATGGGAGCGGGTAAAACCACTTTTACAAAAGCTTTTTGCCAATATTTAGGGGTAAATGATGTAGCCAGCAGCCCTACTTTTTCATTGGTGAATGAATATGCTTATATTGAAAATGGTGTTGAAAAACTCATTCACCACATGGATTTATACCGACTAAAAACGCTTGATGAAGCCCTTGATATTGGCATCGAGGACTACCTTTATGATGATGATTATTGCATTATTGAGTGGCCTCAACTCATAGAATCCATATTGGATGATGATGTTTTAAAAATTAGTTTTGAAATTTCGGGCAATTCGGCTCGAAAAATCGTATTTTTGTAAAGTGTTTTTTGTTTCCGTGTCAAATTAGCATTTTATAATTTTCAATTTTCTATATGCCGCCATCATCAGGTCAGAAGATTTCCATTCCAAAAAGTTTGCTACAAACGCAAGAGCAACTTATGCCCCTCGAGCAGAAGAGAGGTGGTTTGTATATTGGTATTCCTAAAGAAACGACATTACAAGAGAATCGTGTAGCATTGGTGCCTTCAAGTGTACTGACATTAACCTCTCGTGGTCATCGGATAATAGTAGAAACAGGTGCTGGTGAGCATGCCCATTTTACTGACCATGAATACTCGGAAGCAGGTGCTGAAATCGCTTACACATCTGAAAAAGTATATCAAGCAGATGTAATTCTTAAAGTAGCTCCTCCGACCCTTGATGAAATAGAATATTTTCATCCACACCAAATTATCATATCGCCGCTTCAAGCACCCATTATTACGGAAGAATATATCCACAAACTGCGTCAAAAGCGGGTCATCGCTTTAGCGATGGAATATATCCGTGACGAAGAAGATGTGTATCCGATAGTGCGTATTATGTCTGAAATAGCGGGTTTAAATGCCATGTTGACGGCTGCTGAGCTTTTGAGCAACGCTCGTGGTGGCATTGGCGTACTCCTCGGCGGTGTAGCGGGCGTTCCTCCTGGGAAAGTTGTCATTTTAGGGGCTGGTGTTGTGGCAGAGTTCGCTACTCGTGTAGCATTGGGATTGGGTGCCGAAGTCCGTATATTTGATAATAATATTTATAAATTGATGCGCTTACAAAATCAAGTAGGTCGTCAATTATACACATCTGTCATTGACCCCACAGTATTGAGTCGCGAATTGGCTACTGCTGACGCCGTCATTGGAGCCATTCACTCAGGTAGTGGTAGAGCACCGATGATTGTAACTGAAGAAATGGTGCGTAAAATGAAGCCGGGTTCAGTAATTATAGATGTGAGTATTGACCAAGGTGGTTGCTTTGAAACTTCTCGATTGACATCTCATGATAAGCCTACATTCCGATTCAACGATGTCATTCATTATTGTGTACCTAACATCGCTGCGCGCGTGCCTCGCACAGCCTCGCATGCCATCAGCAATGTCATGACTCCTATTTTATTAAAAAGTGAAAATTTCGGTAGTTTATATAACCTCTTGACTTCAAGCATTGGGCTGATGCAAGGTATTTATGTTTTCAAAGGTAGTTTGACTAATTTATACCTTAGTGAGCGTTTTAAAATGAGATATACCAATATAGAGCTTTTAATTACTTCACATATTTGACATATAATTAGTTGGGCTAAAATAAATAATGCTATCTTCTGAGTCGGTTCTATAGAATGTAAAAAATGCTCCGTTTCGCTCCGTATTTTTTACATTCTATAGCCCAACGATAGCAGCCTTTATTTCTTCACGCCAACTTATCAGTTACTTTGAGTATATTACGTTCATTTTTTTTTATTTAAAATAAAAGTTTAAAGTCTTTTTTTATATTTGGATACTTTTGGCTAACTTTTTGCAAACTTAGCTTTGATAAGCAGTTTAAAACATATCAACTATTTTGATTTTTAATAATTATGTCCAGTAATAATAGAAAAGTAATACTTGTAGAAGATAACCTTGCTGATGTAGAATTGGTTAAGTTATCCGTTAGAGAACTCGAAAATCCTGTTGATTTGGTTCACGTTGGGGATGGACAAGAGCTGTTAAATTTTTTAAAAACAGCCGTACTTAGTGATATAGCACTCATATTACTTGACCTCAACATGCCCCGCGTGAGTGGTATAGATGTACTCCGCCACATGCAAGAAGATCCGAGTTTAAAGAAAGTTCCCGTTGTCATGTTTACTACATCTAATAGTAAAAGTGATATTATGAAATGCTATGAATTAGGTGCTAAAGCCTTTGTTTGTAAGCCTTTAGATATTTTTGAATTCAATAACTCTATTCGTTCGATTGTAGAATTTTGGACGGGTATCAATATGCTTCCTTCGTTTCATCAATAAAATACTACTAAAAGAGGCAGAATACTGAGGGGGTAAAAAAAGAGCTGATTTTTGAAATCAGCTCTTTTTTATTTTCCTAAATTGACCTATCCACCAAGACCCGCTTTTTTAGAAATTTCCAACATCCTATCTATTGAAGTTCTGCCTTTTTCAATAATCCAATCGGGCAATATAATTTCAGGCTGCTCGTATTTCATACAGAGATACAATTTTTCCATTGTATTCAGGCGCATATAAGGGCACTCATTGCACGCACAGGTGTTATTCGGTGGCGCAGGGATGAATGTTTTATGCGGAGATTTGAGTTGCATTTGATGGATAATGCCCGCCTCAGTGGCTACAATAAACTCAGTTGCATCACTCGTCTGAGTGAATTTTAAAAGTCCTGCCGTAGAACCTATATAATGTGCTTTATCTAAAATATGCGCCTCACATTCAGGGTGTGCAATCATCAGCGCGTTCGGGTGTCGATGCATGAGTTTAGTAATCTTTTCATTGCTAAAAATCTCGTGTACCATACATGCGCCATCCCACAGCAGCATATTTTCACGCCCCGTTTTCTTTTTTAAATAAGCGCCCAAGTTTTTGTCTGGAGCAAATATAATGGGTGTTTCTTTTGGAATACTTTCAATAATATGAATCGCATTACTCGAGGTGCAACAAATATCCGTCAGCGTTTTTAACTCCGCTGTACAGTTAATATAACTCACCACCACATGGTCAGGATGTTTTTCTTTAAATTTTTTGAAAAGATGCGGCGGGCAACTATCTGCTAATGAACAGCCTGCTTTCAAGTCAGGTAAAACCACTTTTTTATGAGGTGAAAGCATTTTAGCTGTTTCTGCCATGAAGTGAACACCTGCGAAAACTATCATGTCAGCCTTGGTTTTAGCAGCTTCTTGCGATAATTGAAGCGAATCACCGATGTAATCCGCAATATCTTGAATTTCGCTTTCTTGATAATAATGCGCTAAAATAACTGCATTTTTCTCTTTTTTCAAACGATTGATTTCCTCCACGAGGTCAAGTGAAGGGTCAATCTCCATGTCGAGCCAACCTTTCTTAGTGAGGCTCTTTTCTGCTTGTGCTATTGTTGCTGGCATAATTCAGTTTTATAGTTATTTTAAAATTCCCTATTCTGACGTGTACTTTTAAAAAAGTAATTACAAATATATAGAATCTTAGTTTTAAAAACAAACTAACATGTTTTATTCCTATGATTTTTACAAATTTATTGCTTAAAATGATTCCACCCTTGCGCTGTAATAGGGTGAATGACGCCGCCTTGCGTGTGTAACGTTATGCCATCTTCAGCTTTGACTATTTCACCTGCAATATAGATATCGGGTAAAAATTTTATTTTATCAACATCCTTAGGGTCGATTGTGAACAAAAGTTCATAATCTTCACCACCACTTAGCGCACAAGTAACAGGATCCATTTGAAATTTAATAGCCATTAATTGAGCATCAGGATGAATAGGGATACCACTCTCTTCAATAAATGCCCCAACGCCTGACTGCTTACAAATATGATGCAACTCCGAAGCCAAACCATCCGAAATATCCATCATGGATGTCGGTATAAGGTTATTTTTAGCAAACATTTCAATCATGTCTTTACGTGCCTCTGGCTTGAGTTGCTTGCCGATAAGGTAATCTTGTTGCTCTAAATCGGGTTGTACTGAGGGGTTATCCAAATACAATTGTTTTTCTCTTTCAAGTATTTGAAGTCCTAAAAAAGCTGCTCCCAAATCGCCAGATATACATATCAAATCACCTACTTGAGCACCATTTCTATATACTAATTTGTCTTTTTCACCTTGCCCAATAGCCGTAATACTAATAACCAAGCCCCGAGGAGATGACGTAGTATCACCTCCTACTAAATCAACATCATACTGCTTACAGGCGGCATAGATGCCTTCATATAACTCCTCCACGGCCTCCACTGAAAAGCGATTTGAAATTGCCAATGATACCGTTATTTGCTTCGGTATGGCATTCATAGCGTAAATATCCGATAAGTTGACTACCACAGATTTGTATCCCAAATGTTTAATGGGCATGTACATCAAATCAAAATGAATACCTTCTACGAGCAAATCAGTAGAAATGACTGTCTGAAATCCTGTATTATCAATCACGGCTGCATCATCACCAATACTTTTAATTGTGGAAGGATGAATGGTTATATTGTTTTGAGTAAGGCGGTCTATCAAGCCAAACTCTCCGAGTGCCCCTATTTCTGTTCTTTTTTCCAATGGTTAATTTCAATCTTTTAGTAAAAAAATAAGATATTGAAAATCAATGTTTTATATGATTTTTCAATTTTAAAATAAAGGACAAAACTACTTTTTAAAAACCAATATTCTATGAAAAAACCGTAAAATATGCTTTCAATACTGAGAGCCTGCCCCGATTTCTCGTGGGGGTTCATGTGTTAAGCCCCAAATAAAACAAACGATGATTGACTCTGTTCATCAATCACCGTTTGTTTTACTTTTCCTTTTAAAAAGGAGTCTATTTAAACGTGAGTTTGGGGATTTAAAAATACGACCTCTAACGAGGTCGGTAAGTCGGTTTTAAAACGTATCCTACAATTATTTGATGTCTAACGACATCATTTTGACACCAGATGATGTCGTTAGACATCAAATAATTGTAGAAAAATACCCCTCAGTATTTTCCGACCTCGTTAGAGGTCGAATGTTACAATATCCGAACTTACTTTATTTTAAAATAACAAATTCTGTTCGGCGATTATTGGCTCTGCCTTGCGGCGTATCGTTGGTATCGACAGGTTTGGTTTTTCCGAAACCCTTGGATTGAAGCCTTTCCACAGCAATACCTTTTTGAATCAAATAATCTTTTACCGCTTTTGCCCGACGGTCTGAGAGGTCAAGGTTATGCGTATCAGAGCCTTGACTATCTGTGTGCCCCCTCAGTTCTATGCGCATTGTGGCATTTTCGGTCAATAATTGATTGAGTTTGTTCAATTCTGCAAAGGATTCGGTCTTCAATGTAGATTTATCAGTATCAAAAAACACATTTTTTAATACAATTGCTTTTTCTTCTTTAGGTTTCGCGGCTGCCTCTGGTGAAGGTTTAGCTTCTACAGATTTAATGGGTTGCAATTTTATATCCAGTTGGAAAGGTTTATCCAAGGTAGCATTCTCTGTCAAATTAAAATTTTCAGATTGAAATAAATAAAGCTCTTTTGACACATTCAAAGCATAATTTTTACCAAAAGGCAAACACACTAAAAACTCTCCTTTTTCATCAGTACTAGAAACAATTATCGTTTTTTGAGAAGCTAAATCAATAATTTCGACTCTACTACTGAGGGGTAGTTTTGTTTCCACATCACTCACTTTTGCTTTTACATAGGTCACTGGCTGAGCACGGTCAGCTAATGGTAATTCAAAATAAAATAAATCGTAATTGAATTGTCCCGTAGTCGTTTTGCTAATATTGCGGGCATAAAAGGCGGTTTTACCATCTATCGCAACAGATAATGTGCCTTCATCTTCTTTCGTATTGATTGGATAGCCTAAGTTTTGAGGCTCTCCCCAAGCACCATCTGCTTGCATACGACTCAGATAAATATCTTTTCCGCCCATTCCTGGATGACCCTCCGAAGTAAAGTACATAGTTACACCATCCGGGTGAATAAAAGGCGTTTGTTCATCAAAAGGTGTATTGATAGGCGCTCCCATATTTTTGGCTTCGCTCCATTTGCCATTTTCATACTTCACATACCAAATATCTAAACCTCCTACACCACCGGGGCGATCACTTGCGAAATAAACTGTACGACTATCGGCTGTAATGGACGGCTGTGCATCCCAATAAGTGGAATTTATCGCTGCCACACCGCGCGGAGTTGTCCATTTTCCATCTTTTAATTGTGAAAACAATATATCGCATCCACCTAAAATATTGGGGCGATTACAGACTGTATAAAACATGGATTTGCCATCTGGTGAAATACATTGTGCGCCCTCGTTTTCATCTGTATTGAGTTCAGTAAGTGCTACTCCTTTTTGCCATTCGCCATTGACTTTTTTGGACATATAAAAATCCTCTTGCCTGCCGACTCTGGCTGTGTAAACCAATGTCTCTCCATCGGCTGTCAAAGCGGGTAAATACTCTGAATACTGAGGGGTATTGACTTTATCGCCTAAAGATTGTGGATTGAAAGGCACGGGGTTTTTCATGGCTACTTCCATGAATTTCGCATCCTTTGCGGATTTTAAAGCTTTCGCTTTTTTAGTCGCCGTAGCCTTACTTGAATTGGCATAAGCCTCGAAGTGAGCAGAAGCTTCGGCATATTTATCTTGCTTCAACTCGATATTTCCTAATGAAAAAAGCACTTCTGGCTCATAATTGGGGTCTATTTTTTCTACTTTTTCAAAAGCTGTTTCAGCATCATTGAATTTGCCGAGCTTGTAAAATGCTGCTGCTTGTTGAATTTGAGCGTCAATAAAAGTAGGTTCACTCTTAAGTGCATCACTGAATGCATCCAAAGCCTTTTGGGTTTCACCTAAAATATTGTGCTTAACACCTTCGTCATATAATTTTTTAGATTTACCTACTGCGGTCTTTTTAGTCGTATAATTTTGACTAAAAAGAGCATTTTGAATCATTATTAGACTTAGAATAAAAAAGAATTTTAGAAAGAATCTATTCATTATTAAGATTTATTATTTTTTAAAGTCATTTGCTTCAATAAAGCAATTATCAAAACTATCTAAACTCACGCCAAATATACTCCTTCATTAAACGTTTCAAATCTAAAAATGGTGTACAAGGAACGGTGAAACAATAAAAGCGTGTTTTGGGCTTATTCTTTTCCAGTTATATTGCGCCCGCCTGAATGATTAGTCGGGCAGGCATCTTTTGCGTCAAAGATTCCCGATATTATCCTTAAAAGATACGTAATATAACAGAAAAATAATTAAGCCCAAAACACGCTTTTATTATTTCACCGTTCCTAAACAATATCACACCTTTAAAAATATAAAAATGATTATCTTTGCAAACTTTAAAAGCATCATTTTTTTATTAGGAATCAAAATTAAAAGAGAATATAATATTTTCAATATAGTATATGGAAAAACTGAAAATAGGTATTACAGTAGGTGATATAAACGGTATTGGCTTAGAGGTCATATTAAAAACGGTATCTGACGAGCGCATTTTGAAACATTGTACACCTATAATTTATGGGTCGTCAAAAGTAGTTTCTTATCATAAAAATATTGTGCAGGTCGAATTTCCTTTTGCCAATATTCGTACTGCATCGGAAGCTGAAGAAGGCAAAGTTAATGTCATTAATTGTTGGCAAGAGAATGTGAATATCACAGTGGGAAAACTTACTGACGTAGGTGGTATTTATGCTTACAAAGCCCTTGAAATAGCTGTTCAAGATTGGAAAAACGAGGATATTGATGCCTTAGTTACCGCCCCCATCAACAAAAAGGCTATGAAAATAGCTGAATTTCCATTCCCAGGTCATACTGAATATTTGACTGAAGCATTGGGTGTATCTGAAAGCCTCATGATGTTAATAAATGACAACTTGAGAGTAGGTTTGGTTACGAATCACCTACCCCTCAGTAAAGTTGCCGAAAATATCAAACGGGAAAAGATTTTAGAGAAAATTCAGATTCTCAACGAAACGCTTAGAGTTGATTTTTTCATTGAAAAACCAACTATCGCAGTATTGGGATTAAATCCTCATGCGGGCGATGAAGGTTCTTTGGGCTCCGAGGAAGTTGACATTATCCGCCCAGCCATAGAGCAAGCAAAAGAAAAAAATATATTGGTTATGGGTCCTTTCCCTGCGGATGGTTTCTTTGGATCCGGTCAACATTTGAAATACGATGCTATCTTGGCGATGTACCACGACCAAGGACTTGCGCCTTTCAAAGCCTTATCGTTTGGCGAAGGAGTGAATTATACGGCGGGGCTTCCGTTGGTAAGAACTTCACCTGACCACGGTACTGGATTTGATATTGCAGGACAAAACATGGCTGATCCTTCTTCTTTCAGAAAAGCCCTTTATATGGCTTTGGACATTGCCCGTAATCGCGAACAATACGCAGAAATGACGTCTAACCCGCTTAAATCTCGCAGTACAAAGTTGAAAACTGGCGAAGATGAAGTAATTGTAGAAGAACATTAATTTTTATAGTTTTCTAAAATAAAACTATAAAATATAATAAATAAATGATTGAATTTCAAAGAGTTATACTCAATAATGGTCTGCGTATTATTATTCACGAAGACAATAGCACGCCTTTAGTCGGTTTAAATTTATTGTATGATGTGGGTAGTAGAGATGAAAACCCTACACGAACGGGTTTCGCTCATCTCTTCGAACATTTGATGTTCGCTGGCTCTGCAAATGCGGCTGATTTTGACCAACCCATTCAACAGGCTGGCGGTGAAAGCAACGCATTTACGAATAATGATATTACCAATTTTTATGCAACCGTTCCAGCTGAAAATCTTGAAACGCTGCTTTGGTTAGAGAGTGATCGTATGCTCGCATTGAATATAAATGCTCGTTCATTGAATGTTCAACGAAAAGTGGTGGTTGAAGAGTTTAAAGAGACCGTTTTAAACGAACCTTATGGCGATATGTGGCACCATTTGAGTGACATGGCATATACAACTCACCCTTATCGCTGGCCCGTCATTGGTTTAGAACCCAAGCACGTTGAAGATGCTCGTTTGGATGAAGTAAAAGATTTCTTTAAAAAATTTTACGTCCCGAATAATGCTATACTTGTCGTCTCTGGCAATTTAGAAAAAATTGGTGGCATAGAAGGAACAAAACAAAAAATAGAACGCTGGTTTGGAAATATCCCTCAAGGGGACGTTCCTACTCGAGATTTACCCAAAGAACCTTCATTAAGTTCCCAAGTCCGACGCATCGTCGAAGCCAATGTACCCGTGGAAGCGTTGTACATAGCATTTCATGGACCAGCCAGAAAAGAGAATGATTACTACGCTATTGATTTAATGACGGATGTTTTATCAAATGGTTCGTCGTCTCGTTTTTATCAAAAATTATTAAAAGAAAAAAGAATTTTTTCTGAAATAGATTGCTTCCAAACTGGCAATATTGACCCTGGGCTTATCATCATTGAAGGCAAACCTACTGAGGGGGTATCATTAGAGCAAGCTGAGTCAGCTATTTGGGAAGAGTTAGAGTTGATAAAAACTGAACTTATTGCTGAAAAAGAGCTTAAAAAGTTAAAGAATAAAATTGAAAGCCAACAAGCTTTCGGTGACGCTGGAGCTTTAAATAAAGCTATGAACTTAGCTTACTATGAGCTTTTGGGCGATGCTCAGCTTATCAATACTGAATTTGAAAAATACAATCAGGTCACGGTTGAAGATATTCGCCGAGTGGCATCCACTATTTTCAAAAAAGAAAATAGTGTTATTCTATTTTATAAGCCCAAAAAATGATTGAAAATTTTGTGTAACCCCTCTTCTGCAAAAATTCATTTCGAATAACCTAAAATAGTTATTATTTTTTAAAAATAATTTTACTTGCGTAATTAGCTTATTTTCAAATGATTACAAATAGTCAAATAGAAACCTATTTTTATTTGATAACACATCTTACACTCTAATTTCCCTTTTATAATTCCTATTGGCATACCTTTTGAAATATTCTAAACATATTTGATTTACAATTTTTTAACAGGCTTACCTCCCACCTGTCAGCCTTTTCCAAATTAGATTTTTTTCACACTACCTCCCCGTGTGTGCATCAAGACAAACATAGCAATATTTAAACAGCAATTTTATAACATCCTTAACGAACCTTACTGCTATGAGAAAGTACATTCTTATAGTCGCTATGATTGCGGCAATCATTGAAGTAGAAGCTAATACGGTTTCATCTTTCAAACCAACTCAAATCGTAAGAGACTACGTTTCTACATATTTAAACATCGCTTCATTCGAATCTGCTCGAAGCGGCATTCCAACCAGTATTATTCTCGCTCAAGGTATCATAGAATCGAGCTGTGGTAGTTCTTATTTGGCTACAAGAGCTAACAACCATTTTGGTATAAAGTGGAAATCTTCGGAGGATGGCCAATATGTCACTATGAATGATGACGATAGAGATAAAAGAGGCAACATTATGCCTTCTCGATTCGTGGTTTACAGTTCTGCCGAAGAATCATACCGTATCCACAGTGATTTTTTAATGACAAGAGAGAGATATAATTCATTATTTAAACTCGAACGTACCGACTATCGCGGTTGGGCAAAGGGGCTTTCTGACTGTCATTATGCCACAGATACGGAATATGCCAACAAATTAATTAGGTGTATAGAGCAATATCAGCTTAATCAATATGACATTCCGATGGTTTTATCATTGGATGAAGAAGATGCTACTTACGATAATAATGTAGCAAGTTATTCAAAACCTATCGTAAAACCTATCCAAAACAATAACAATACAGTTAATCAACAAAGAAATAACGATTCGAGAATCAATGATGTCGCCGAAAATAATAATTCTGAGTTATTCGAAATCATTGGTGTAGAATCAGAAAGAGTATCATCCAACAATACATGGGAAGTAAAAAATCCTGAAAATTCACGAAAAGACAATCAATTATTCGAAATTAAACCTGCAACAAAGCCCAAAGTAATACACAAAAAAAGCGTAAAACCAGCCTCAAAAGCTGTAGCAAAGAAAAAAAGCAGGTAATCCTAAGTAGGCGTTAAAAGTATAGTGACAGTTATTTTAACCCCACTACTTATTAAAGGATTAAAACAAAGAGAATAATTGATTTGTATTCGTTTTGGATGAAATTGTTGAGGCAGGGGTCGAAAGATCGCCTGCTTTTTTTATTGGTACAAATGACTCTAAAACTCTCTATTTTGCTTTTATTGAAATGAATTTCCCTAACTTCGCTTTATGGAAAGTATTAATCCTAATTTAAATATTGGTAAAAAGAAAACCATCCCCTCAGTATCGGAGTTTGTGGAAGGGATCATCCATGGCAATAGAGTCCTATTGAGCCAAGCCATCACATTAATAGAAAGTACTCGCGGCGACCACCAAGTTTTAGCGCAAGAAATTATTGAAAAAGCACTCCCTTACTCGGGCAATAGCATTCGAATAGGTATCACGGGCACTCCTGGAGTTGGTAAAAGTACATTTATAGAGACTTTTGGCTCTTTTATCATTGAAAATAAAAGCGCAGATAATATACAACATCAAATAGCAGTGCTGGCTATTGACCCATCCAGCCAAGTCTCAAGAGGTAGTATTTTAGGCGACAAAACGAGGATGATGCACCTTTCTACCAACCCAAAAGCCTTTATTCGCCCTTCTCCAGCGGGTGATTCACTGGGTGGCGTGGCGCGAAAAACGCGTGAAAGCATCATTTTATGTGAAGCGGCTGGTTTTGATACGATTATTGTAGAAACGGTTGGAGTTGGTCAGTCCGAAACAGCAGTACATTCCATGACAGATTTTTTCCTACTCCTTTTATTACCCGGAGCAGGCGATGACCTTCAAGGAATAAAAAGAGGAATAGTGGAAATGGCTGATTTAGTAGCCGTGAATAAAGCGGATGGAGAAAGGGAAATGATGGCAAAACAAGCAAAAGTATTTTATCAGAATGCACTGCATCTTTTTCCTGCCAAGGCGAGTGCATGGATACCCCAAGTAATGACTTGTTCAGCGATTTCAAAATTAGGAATATCTGATATTTGGCAATTGATTAAGGATTATAAAGCCTTCACTATGGCTAATCATTATTTTGATGAAAAACGCCAATCACAGGCTAAATACTGGCTTTATGAAAGTATTGAACAAGCTTTAAAAAAACAGTTTTATAGTCATCCCTCAGTAAAAAGCCATTTAAATACTATAGAAAATACAGTTTTAAACGGTAAAATATCTTCTTTTAAAGGTGCTGAGGAGTTATTGAATATTTTTTTAAAAAATCAATAGTGAAAAGAGAAACTTACCACTACATTATTGCTCTTTTAATAGTTCTAACATTTCACTCAACATCATAGCCGTAGCGCCCCACACCACTTTCCCAAATACATCGAAGTAAGGAACATCTGGCAACACAAATGAGTCATTGATGCGAATGTCCTTAAACTTCCAATTCTCAGAATTACTCAAAATACTGAGGGGGGTCTCAATGATATGCTTCACCTCCGTTTCTTGACGCTGATACTGAGGGGTATCACTCACCCAACCTAAAAAAGGAAAAACATGAAAATTGCTCACCGGGATGTATAAATCCGTCATTTCACCTATAATCTGTATAGTTTTCGGATCAATTCCCACCTCTTCATACGTTTCTCTCAATGCACAGGCTACAAGGCTTTCATCGTCTTTTTCTAATTGTCCTCCCGGAAAACTTATTTGACCACTGTGACTGTGATTGGGATTATCGCTGCTTGTTCTTTCCGTTAAAAGCACATTCCATTCCCCGTTTTTTGGAAAAAGTAAAATCATGACACACGCATGCCGAGCAGTTGGAGGAGCTTCCATTGTATTTTTACGCGCCAAAACAGCCATTCTGGCTTGATGCTCCCTTCCTGGTAAACCTTGAGCATACCGCTCAGAAATCTTCTCAATAAAATTATCTAACATCTTTTATCTAATCGTTTTATAAATTGTTCTAAAAACACAGAGACAAAGTAAAAAATATATCTTAAAGAGGGTTAAAATTCAGATATTTGACGCATGATTATCGTTAAAAATCATTTTAGGAATGAAGTATAATAAAGTGTCCATTAAAAAATAATTTGCCAGCCAGCAGGCAGGACATTTTAGCCCAACTACTTTATTTTACTTCATTCCTAAATTCATCGTTCTATATCGATTTTCTGTATGGTTTCAAAAGGATAATTAAAAACAATTTAGAAATGATTCCCTCCCAACCCCGTACACTCGGAGGCGCAAGCTCTCAATTTCCAAAGCCTCTAAAGAACTTTTTATCGGCTAATCGGCTACCTTTATTGGTAATCACTTTTTTATCAATAAGTTTATACATCCAAACTATTAGATTTGATTATGCATTGGACGATACAATGGTAATTTTAAAAAATCAATTTACACAAAGGGGTATTGATGGTATTAGCGATATTTTTAAATACGAAAGTTTCAGAGGTTATTTCGGCGAGCAGAAAAAACTGCTTGAGGGCGACCGTTATCGCCCCCTCAGTATTGCTACTTTTGCGATTGAAAAAAGTGTTTTCGGGGGTAGTAAAGAGATAAGCCATTCTATAAATATTCTACTTTACGCCTTGACAGGTTTACTACTTTTCAGAGTGTTACTTTTCATGTTTCCGAATGATAATAGTAAAAAATGGTATTTAACTATACCTTTTATGGCTACAATGCTTTTTATAGCTCATCCACTTCACGTAGAAGTAGTAGCCAATATAAAAGGACGCGACGAGATTATAGCTTTTTTAGGAGAAATGGCCACTCTTTATTTTTCATTCAAATACATCTATAAAAATAAAAACGTCTATTTAACCAGCTCTTTTTTTGCGTTTTTAATCGCCATTTTATCAAAAGAGAGTGCTATTACCTTTTTAGTAATCACGCCTTTGACGCTTCATTTTTTCACAAAAGCTACTTTTTTAGAAAAAATAAAAAGCACTATTCCGCTTATATTAGGAACGGTACTTTATCTATTTATGCGGGTAAAAGCCATTGGCTATCTTTTGGGGAGTGCCGTGATAACGGATGTGATGAATAATCCTTTTTACGGAATGTCTTTCGCTGAAAAAACGGCTACTATTTTTTATACTCTATTATTGTATTTAAAATTACTCGTTTTTCCGCATCCTCTTACCCATGATTATTATCCCTATCAAATTCCAAAAATGACTTGGGCTGACTGGCAACCTCTATTCTCTCTGTTGCTTTATGCCGTTTTAATAGCCATTATACTGAGGGGGGTACGCTCAAAAGAAAAAGAATCTCGTAAAATTGTCGCCTATTGTGCAGCATTTTATTTAATCACTTTGAGCATCGTTTCTAATTTATTTGTTTCGGTGGGTACATTTATGAATGAGCACTTTGTGTATCATGCTTCTTTAGGATTTTGCATTGCTTTGGCTTATTTTTTAAATAAAAATGACCGTTTTTTAATAAAAAATCTAAATATTGGAATATTTGTATTAGGCATTATCATTTCAGCTTTCTCTATTAAAACGCTGACGAGAGTCCCCGATTGGCGCAATAATTCCACTTTAAATCGTTCTGCCATACATAATTCTCCTAACAGTGCACGAGCCAACTGCTTTTATGCGGTTTCGATATGGGAGGATACTTATTCCAAACTGCCCAAAGAATCGGATGCTTCCCAACGAAAAGTAGTTTTGGATTCCATGAAACCATATTTTGATAAATCCATCAGCATTTTACCTAATTACAGTGCTGCTCAAAAAATGCGCGCCATAATCGCCATAGAATACCATAAAATAGATAATAATTTTGATGTTTTACTGAAAGTATTTGAAGAGGTAAACAGAAGTCGGTCTCATGAACCTTCTATTTTGAAATATCTTAAAGAAATTAATCCAAGAGTAGAAGATAAAACCACTGTCGAAAAATTGAAATCGTTTTACACCCAAATGATTGATTTTTTTAATGAAAATTATCCATCAAGCATAATGCCTTCTGAGTACACTTATCTTTTAAATGAAATACAAAATAAAACTACCCAAACTCGATGATATTAAGTTTTTATAAGAAATTACATTGTCATTAAATCGTAAAATATATTTTTTGTAAAAAAGATAACTACTTGATTATCAATATTTTAATTTATATTTTTAAATGATTTTTTAATTTTTAAAATCAATGTTGCAACCTAAAAAAACAGGTATTGTCATTACTATCAAATAACATCGGAAATAATCAACAACAAGTGGATCAACATTTTGATATCGTAGAAGCGTGTAAACGAGGAGATCGCAAGGCACAATTTGAGCTGTACAAACTGTACTCTAAGGCAATGTATAATATATGCTTGCGAATGCTCGGAACAGTTGAGAATGCAGAAGATGCTTTGCAAAACTCTTTTGTGGACGTATTTTCAAAATTGGATTCATTCCGATTTGAATCATCCATTGGGGCTTGGATAAAGCGGATTGTGATCAATAATTGTATCAATCATATCAAAAAGCGCAAGCTCGATTTTGCGGAATTGAATGATAATTTACATCATATCCCAGAAGATGGGGTGGATAATGTGCCCAATGAAGTTTTAAAAGTAGAACTTATACAGAAAGCGATTATGCAATTGCCTGAGGGTTATCGGGTCGTTTTCACACTATATGCCATGGAAGGTTATGATCATGAGGAAATCGGTGAAATCCTCGGCGTGACAGAAGCGACTTCAAAATCACAGTATTCGAGGGCTAAAGCAAAATTGAGAGATATTTTGCAGTCGCCGCGTCACGTCATTGAATCGTAGTAGCAGATTTTTTAATATTAGCTACCCCCTCAGTAAAACGCATAAATAAAGCAGTTTTTAAAGCTGTAAAGAGCATTTTAAAAGATGAAAAAATTAAATAATTTAGAACAGTTTTTAAAAGATAATAAGTCTGCATTCGATAATGCTTTGCCTTCTGATGCAATATGGGATAGAATTGACCATCAATTGTCAGAAAAAAAAGTCAATGTCGAGGACTTTATTTCAAATAATAGAGCAGCTTTTGATAACGAAATGCCCTCTCTTGATATTTGGTCTAAAATCGAGAAAACACTGCCACAAAGCAGCCCTATTGAGCATTTTATAACCAATAATAAAGAAAAATTTAATACTGAAACACCTCATTTGAAAGTATGGACAGGCATCGAAAAACGACTAAATGGTGTAAAAGAATATGGCGTTGTCAGAATCGGTTGGTGGCGACAAGCGGCGGCGGCAGTGGCTTTATTAGTGATGGGTGCTTGTTTGGGCATTTATTTTACGAATAAAACTGAAAATACCGCCATAGTGCAAGCAGCCAAAGAAGTCGCACCGGACTTGAAAGAGGCTGAAAACTTTTATAACCAAAAGGTAGAATCTAAATTAACTCAGCTGGTCAGCTATAATCCTGACCCCTCAGTAATGGCGGATTTGAATCAATTAGACGAAATACAAGAAGAACTGAAAGAGGAATTGCGCCGTGCGCCAGCCTCTACTCGCGAGGAAATAGTTCGTCGATTAATTGAAAATTACCAAATTAAATTAGGCATTCTAGAACGCGTTTTGAATCATATAGAGGAACATCAAACTGATAATCAAAAAATTCAGCAGAAAAATGAAAAAATATAGTAAAATAGGACTTTTGCTTTTACTTGTTGCCGCCAGCTTTACCGCAGAGGCAAGTGAATTCAGAATTACAGACCCGGGACAAGACTCCATTATTGGCGAAAAGAAAGAATTTTCTAAAACAGAAAATAAAACCTTTAGTGTAAACCCAAATATACTGGTCATTTTATCCAATAAATACGGTAAAATAGATGTAAAAACGGGTGGAACCAATCAAGCAACAGTCAACGTGACTATTAAAGTACAGGCCAATTCACAAGCAGAAGCGGAGAAAGTATTTGACAGAGTGAATATTGCGTTTAGTGACGGACCTGATTACGTAAAGGCAGAAACTGATATAGAATCTCAAAGTAGTTGGTGGAGTTGGGGCAATAATTCAAGTGATTTTTCAATTAATTATGAAGTCACTATGCCCGCAGCCAATAAGCTTGACCTTTCCAATAAATATGGAAACAGCCATATCAGCGCCCTCAACAGTTGGGTAAAAATTGACCAAAAGTATGGCGATTTTAAATTAGATGGCGCAGCTTCGGCTACTGTAAATTTGGCTTATGGTGGAGGTACAATCGAACGATTAGCAGGCTTGACAGCCAGTGTTTCCTATGGAAAATTGAGTGCTTCAGACATTAAAGACGTGGCTCTAAAATCCAAGTATTCTGCATTTAAATTTAATAAAATACAGAACCTTGCGTTAACATCCGCTTATGATGATTTTAATGCCAGTTCAGTTACTAACTTTTCAGTGGATAGCAAATATGGCGACATGATAATCGGTGATGTCGAAAATTTAGCCGTGGTGAGTGCCTACACTGATTTTAAAATTCGTAAAATTGAGAGTAGTGCTACTTTCCAAACATCTTATGGCGATGTAAGAATTGAAGGAGTAAAAAATGGATTTGATGCCATTGATATTAAGGGTAATTACACGGATTTTGTCATCACGGTTGACCCCTCAGTATCTTACCAATTGGATGTCAATACATCTTACGGGGATGTAAATCAACCTGCATCTTTGAATACGCGCATAGATAAAGAAAAAGGTTCAACTAAAGAAATTATGGGTTTTGTGGGTAGTCAGAATACCAAAAGCCTCATTAAAGCCAAACTGACTTATGGCGATTTGATTATTAAATAAAACATTTGAATTATATTAATGTTTTTTCATACTGATTAGCTTTAAAGCCGCCTTGAATAGATTTTCAAGACGGCTTTTTTAATTTAAATAATCAACCAAAGTGTCTTTTTGTCAGCCCAAAGTTGTTTTAAAGTGACAATTTTTCACATTTATAAAAAAATATATGCCATTATTTCTTCAAAATCTAAATGGTTGTTAATTTGTAGCAAAGTAAGAATCAATAAGATATAAAAGTTGATTTAACCAATTAAAAATAAATTTCACACAAGTAAATATATTTAAATTAAGCTATGACTTACGATAATTTCACGATAAAAGCACAAGAGAGCATCATAAAAGCTCAGCAATTAGCGGGCGAAAACAACCAGCAAATGGTTGATACCGCTCATTTACTGAGGGGTATTCTTTCAGAAGATGAAAGTATATCCAGTTTTTTACTAAAAAAAGTAGGTGTCAATATGGCTACCCTTGAAGTAGAATTGGAAAAAGTTATCCAAAGTTTTCCTAAAGTGCAGCAAGGTGTTGATAAACAATATTTATCAGGCGAAGCCAATAAAGTATTGAGCAAAGCTAAAACCCTTTCTAAGGAATTTGGTGATGAATTTATCCCCGTAGAGCTTGTTTTATTAGCCATTATTCAAGGAAATGACCGCACTGCCAAATTGCTACGGGAGCAAGGTGCCAGTGATGAAAACCTCCGAAAAGCCATTATAGAACTGCGCAAAGGCAGAAAAGTAACTGACCAAGGCACTGAAAACAATTACAATGCCTTAGGTAAATACGCTGTCAACCTCAATGAACGCGCTGAAAATGGCAAACTTGACCCGATTATAGGAAGAGATGAAGAAATTCGCCGGGTATTACATATTTTAAGCCGCCGTCAAAAGAATAATCCGATTATAATTGGAGAAGCGGGAGTCGGTAAAACGGCTATTGTGGAAGGTCTTGCTCACCGAATCATAAGAGGTGACGTACCAGAATCGTTGAAAACGAAACGGATTTTTTCATTGGACATGGCTTCCTTGATTGCGGGCGCTAAATATAAGGGTGAGTTTGAAGAACGCCTTAAAGCCGTAATTAAAGAAGTAGAAGATTCTGAAGGCGAAATTATATTATTCATAGATGAAATCCACACGCTCATTGGTGCTGGTGGTGGTCAAGGTGCAATGGATGCGGCTAATATCTTAAAACCAGCCCTTTCACGTGGCGAATTAAGAACTATTGGAGCAACCACTTTGGATGAATATCAAAAGTATTTTGAAAAAGATAAAGCTTTGGTTCGTCGTTTTCAACCAGTCATTGTGGATGAGCCGAGTGTCGAAGAAACTGTCTCCATACTGAGGGGCCTTCAAGAACGCTATGAAAACTATCATAAAGTGAAAATTTTGGATGAAGCTTTGGTTTCCGCAGCAGAACTTTCACACCGCTACATAGCCGACCGTCATTTGCCCGATAAAGCGATTGACTTGATAGATGAAGCCGCAGCCCGTCTTCGCTTAGAGTTGGATAGTGTACCAGAAGAAATTGACGAATTGGATAGAAAGTTGCGTCAATTAGAAATAGAAAGAGAAGCCATAAAACGTGAAAATGACCCCAAAAAGTTGGGCGTTTTAAATGAGCAAATAGCCAATTTGCAGGAACAACTCAAAACTGTAAAAGTAAAATGGGAAGAAGAACGGGGTATTGTGGAAGTTATTCAAGAATCCAAACGCAAAGTTGAAGAACTTGAGTTGCGAGCATCCAAAGCAGAGCGTGAAAGTAATTATGAAGAAGTAGCCCGCATCCGTTATGGCGAAATCAAGGAAGAAGAAAAGATTTTGCACATGGCGGAAGAAAAACTCAAAACCCTCACGCCTGAAAATAGGCTCACTAAAGAAGAAGTCAATGCCGACGATATTGCTGAGGTAGTCGCACGTTGGACAGGAATCCCGGTGACTAAAATGCTTCAATCTGAAAAAGATAAATTGTTGAATTTAGAAGAGCAAATTGGTCAACGTGTCATTGGTCAGCGAGAAGCTATTGAAGCCGTTTCGGATGCGATTCGTCGTTCAAGGGCAGGTTTGCAGGATGAAAAAAGACCGATTGGTTCTTTTATCTTCTTGGGTCCAACAGGCGTTGGTAAAACTGAATTGGCAAAAGCCTTAGCAGATGTTCTTTTTGATGATGAAACGGCTATGACGCGGATAGATATGAGCGAATATCAAGAAAAACATTCCGTTTCACGCTTAGTGGGGGCGCCTCCGGGTTATGTTGGTTATGATGAAGGAGGTCAATTGACAGAAGCTGTCCGTCGCCGTCCATATCAAATTGTCCTTTTGGATGAAATTGAAAAAGCGCATCCTGATACCTTCAACGTTTTACTTCAAGTATTAGATGATGGTCGTTTGACCGATAATAAAGGGCGCGTTGCTAATTTTAAAAATACCATAATTATCATGACATCCAATATGGGTTCAGATAAAATATTGGATAATTTCGAGGGATTAGAAGACGTTTCGGATAAGCAAAGGGCTGAAATTATCGAAGAAACCAAGAAGGAAGTAATGGTGGTTTTGAAAGAAAACTTACGACCAGAGTTCCTAAACCGTATAGATGAAACGATTGTTTTCCACCCCCTCAGTAAAATTGACATCAGAGCCATCTTGAACATCATGGTCAAAGGAGTCAATGACATGTTGAAAAAGCAGGAATTATTTATTTATCCCACAGATTCAGCATTTGACTTTTTAGCCGCTGAAGGCTATGAACCTCAGTTCGGTGCAAGACCTTTAAAAAGAACTTTACAAAAAGAACTTGTCAATGAATTATCCAAACAGATATTGATGGGTAAATTTCAAAAAGGCGACAAAATTGTTGTAGATGTTCATCTGGGAAGTATTGTTTTTGAGGTAAAAAAAGTTGAAGAAAAGGCGAAAGCCGCTGCTCAAGTATAGACATTTTAATACATAATAAAAATATCAGCTATCAAAGCCGAGGGATTTCATGAAATCTTTCGGCTTTTTTATTTGAGTACAATACTCAAAGCAACCTCTGCCCTTTCAAATATCGTAGTAGATGTAAATAAGTATTCAGTATAATGCTTCACCAATGAAACAATTAATAGCCATTTTATGAAAAAACCACTACTTTTATAGGCTAAAATGGCTTTACTTTTATTTTAAAAATGACTGAGAACGAGTTAATTACGCTTTTAGAAGGTTGCAAGGCAAGGGAACGCATGAGCCAGCAGCGTGTGTATAGGCATTTCTATGGCTATGCACTCTCTATCTGTTCTCGTTATACACCGAATATTGAAGAAGCAAAAGAGGTATTGAATGATGCTTTTTTCAAGATTTTCACTAAAATAGACCATTACAACCCCGAATACTCTTTTAAAGGTTGGCTGCATAGAGTTGTCGTCAATACATCCATTGATAAATACCGAAGCAGGCAAAATCAGCCCAAAACTGAAGACCTGTCGCAAGCCCAAAGCGTTGAAATCGAAACGGAAGTAGTTGAAAATCTCACGCGCGAGGAGATTTTCAAAATGGTACAATTTTTATCCCCTGCTTACCGAACGGTTTTCAATCTTTTTGTGGTTGATGGATTTTCGCATCCCGAAATTGCCCAAATACTGGGTATTACTGAGGGGGCTTCCAAATCAAACCTTTCAAAAGCAAGAATGAAGTTGAAGATAATGTTGACAACCAATGAAAGTGAAAGGGGCGGGCAAGCAAAACATTGATTTTTAAATATTTGAGAATGATTTAATTTGAATAAAATGAAAGATAAAGACTTTGATGATATTTTTTCCAAAGGGCTGAGTGGTGAGCAAAAACAAACTTACGATGACAGGCTTTGGGAAAAATTAGCAGAAAGACTTGATGAACATGAAAACGAAGGAGGTGCGCTGCTCTCAGAAAGCAGTAAAGCCTCAAGAGGAAAACTCTTACCTTGGGTTGGGCTTCTCCTTTTATTGCTATTGGGTGCTAATACTTGGTTTTTATTTAAAATGAATCAATCAGATGATGGAAAAACCCAACTTTTAAAAGAGCTCAATGATTTAAAAGCTATTATTGAAAAACAAAATCAGCAGACAAAATCAGATAATATCATTAAAAAAGATACTATCATTATTTATAAATATCTCCCTACTACTTCAGGAAACAGTAAAAATACTTTTGGGCGCCCTAATATTTCACAAAAAGTTGTTACTTCAAATGAAAATTCAAGCCCTATATCTGCTATAAAATCTGATTTAAATACTGGAATCAAAGGAAATATCCCTCAATCGGATTTTAACTCAGAAAAATTAAAAAACAATAATTACAATCAAAACCAACTCATTAAAAACCCGTCAAATTCTTTTAAAGATAAAACTATAGAAGAGACAAGTTCTTTAATTTCAAATGAAAAAAAATCATCCTTTGAAAGCACACCGCCTATCCAAACTATCGATGCTTCACCACACTGGTATTTGAAGCAGACTCTAATGGTATTGCCGCAGCAATTTAATCAGAATAATATTATAACACCCCCTCAGTATAAAAGGCGTTTTTGGGTTGGACTGAATGGCGGGCTTATAAATTACCATACTTCGTGGTTCAGCAAAGATAATGTAGCCATTTCTCGCAATGAAAAAAGCTTTCAAGTCGGCTTAAAAATGGAATATTCGCTGAACAATAATTGGCGCATCATTGTAGGAGGTGACTATTGCCCTTTTAATTTCAAGATATTTTGGCAAGATAACCGCTATAATTTACCTGCTATCCCTGCTTATTTCGCCAATAATCCGAACGAATATAAATTAAAATATTCCCAAGCATCACAGTCCTTAATACAAGGATATGCAGGCATGAAATATGTTTTTTCTGGAACTAAATGGCGTCCATATTTGGGTGTAGCGTATACGCAAATGGAAATTCTGCCTTTTGATACAGAGTATAGTTTCTTAAAGGTTTCAACAAATAAAGAGATAGTTCAAACCATTAAGCAAAATCAAGTTTCAGTTTCAAATATAGCTATGCTGAACGGTGGATTTGAATACAAAATTGGCCCAAGACTCACCGCACAAGCAGAAGGCTTCTATTATAAAGATATAAATAAGGTAAAAAAGACCTATGATTTGTTTGGATTAAGGGGTTCTTTACTAATTGGATTTTGATTTCAAAAAAAATCAATTTTAAAAGCCGTTTTTAATATCAGACGTTATACCTTTGCATCCCAATTAAGGTTATTTTCTATAACCTCTATTTAAAAATCTTAATTGGATGAAAATGAGCGAAATCAATAACAAACCAGCTATCCTCATGCTGGAAGACGGAACCATCTGGCGCGGTAAAGCTGCTGGTAAAATTGGTACTACCACCGGCGAAATCTGTTTTAATACAGGTATGACCGGTTATCAAGAAATTTTCACAGATCCTTCTTATTTTGGACAACTTCTCGTAGCGACCAATGTGCACATCGGTAATTACGGAACGAAAGAGTCAGAAGTAGAATCTGGACACATGAAAATCGCCGGTTTAATCTGTAAAACTTTCAATGTTAATTATTCGCGCGCGAAAGCTGACCATAACATTCAAGATTATTTTGAAAGTGAAGGTATGGTAGGTATCAGTGACGTGGATACCCGTTCTATTGTTCGCCATATCAGAGATAAAGGCGCAATGAATGCCATTATTTCTTCTGAAATTTTTGATGAAAAAGAGCTTGTAAAACATTTGGCATCCGTTCCAGATATGTCAGGTTTGGAGTTATCTTCTGTTGTAACGACCAAAGAACCCTATTTTTATGGAAATGAAAGTGCTAAATACCGTATTGCTGCCTTAGATTTTGGCATAAAACGCAGTATTCTGAACAACTTTACGCAACGCGATTGCTATGTAAAAGTGTTCCCAGCAAAAACTTCTTTTTCTGAAATTGCCGCTTGGAATCCTAATGGCTTTTTCCTTTCTAATGGTCCCGGTGACCCAGGCGCGATGGATTATGCTGTCGCTACGGTTAAAGATATTTTACAAACAGAAAAACCTGTATTTGGCATCTGTTTAGGACATCAGTTATTGGCAAGAGCCTTGGATGTGCCTACTTACAAAATGCACAATGGTCATAGAGGACTCAATCACCCCGTTTTGAATGTTGTTACGGGTAAATGTGAGGTAACAAGCCAGAATCATGGCTTTGGAGTTGACCCCTCAGTAATAAGGGCAAAATCAGAGACTATCCAAATTACGCATATAAATTTGAACGATGATACCATAGAAGGCATAAAGGTTAAAAACAAACCAGCGTTCTCTGTTCAATACCATCCTGAGGCGTCTCCAGGCCCTCACGATGCGCAATATCTATTCGATGATTTTTTAAGTTTAATTGCTCAAAATTAAAAATTTAAAAAGCTGCAAGTGTTGAATCAACTTGCAGCTTTTTTATTTTACAGATTTTGAAAAAAGACCGCCAATAAAGATTGATCTCATTGGGCACAAGTGCTCGATGAAAAATTTTGCACTTTAGCAGGATTTGTTGTGTTCTTCCGATTCTCGGAATGTCTGACCACAAAAGCACTCTGCTAAAAGGCAACTTTATTATGTAAAACCCTTTCGACAACTGGTCATTCTCTTTTTTTTTGATTATTTTGAGGAAAAATTTGTTTTATCACCTTGCTGTTAACAAGAATATCTATTTCTGTTACATATTCTTTTTTTACCATATTAAAATCCCATTTTTTCCCTATACTAAATGCATCAGAGTATTTAAAATAGCTAGGAAGGTGTAATCTAATATACGTACCATGCGCGTACTCGAATACAATAGAAGTTAATCTACGGGGTTTCATATCTTCAAAGTAAAATCTTTTATACTTTGCAAGGAATGTATCTTTAAAAAAAAAACTAACGGGTTTAGATATAAAAGAACTATAATTATAATCCAGCAACTTATAGATTAAAGTAGAATCACTTTGATGGCTTCTATTTTGGGGGTACAAATAAGTCCCATCAATTTTATTTATACTAAAAAACTTACAAGGGGTAATAAAAATCAATAATATAATTAAACTTTTCATTATTTAGCTAATTTTTTTTTAATAAAACTCTGTTTGTCTTTACCCGTTGCCCTCCTTTAGATGTGTGGTAAGTCAGAGGCTGACCACAACGCCCCGTTGCGCCCAAGTGTTCGATGAAAAGATTTGCATTTTAGCAGGATTTGTTGTGTTCTTCCGATTCTCGGAATGTCTGAACACACATCCAAAAGCGGTCAACCGACCGCCTACATCTCACCGTGCCAAAATCCCCCTAAGTATAGCCTACTTTTAGGCTTTCTTTCGCCATCTAAACTTGGTCGGGCGGTTGCCCTCCTTTAGATGTGTGGTAAGCCAGTTCCGAGAATCGGAATACCACAACACCCCCGTTCCTATTTTGAATATTAGAAGACTGGAAAGAACAGTTTTAACATTTTCAAAATCAAATAAATAATGATTTGATTTTCGTAAACCATCAAAAAACAGTGATTTTTAAGCCTTTTTCCAATAAATGCTGATTTTAAAAATTGCTGTGGGAAATGTCGGTTATAAAATTTTATGTATGGTTTCAAAAAAATTAAAAAAAGACCGCCAATAAAGATTGCTCTCATTGGCGGCTTTGATGTCTTTTTCAAGAAAAAGATACCTGAAATTGTAAGATTCGTATAAAAGAAGTGATTCTTTTAGAAAGGAATATCGTCCTCATTCATTCTTGAAGGACGAGTAATAACATTCGCTGCAGGAGCATTGAAATCCATTGATGCTAAGTTTGAAAAATTATTGTCATCAGGATCCGTGAATTTCGAGAACTCACCCACAAACCTTAATCTCACTTCACCCAATGCACCATTACGATGTTTATTGATTAATATATCTGCCATCCCTTTCGTAGAATTACCATTCTCATCTTCCATGATTTGATAATACTCTGGACGATAGATGAAGCCAACAATATCCGCATCTTGCTCAATAGCACCCGATTCACGTAAATCCGAAAGTTGAGGTTTTTTAGAACCACCCCTTGTTTCTACTGCACGGCTCAACTGAGAGAGTGCAATAACAGGCACGTTTAACTCCTTAGCCAACCCTTTTAAAGCTCTTGAAATAGCCGAAATCTCTTGTTCACGATTACCTCCACCTCTGCTTCCGTTTTCACCACCGCCCGTCATCAATTGCAAATAATCAATGATGATGATTTGGATATCATGCTGCGCTTTGAGACGACGACATTTTGCCCGAAGTTCAAAAATATTAATACCAGGAGTATCATCAATGTAAATAGGAGCTTTCGACATTTTTTCAATGGCCGTATGCAATTGTTGCCATTCATGAGGCTCAAGCTGACCGTTTCTTAATTTAGAAGACGGAATTTCTGCTTCCATGGCAACAAGACGTTGAACCAATTGCAAACTCGACATCTCTAACGAAAACATAGCAACACCTTTTCCAAAATCCATTGCTGAGTTACGCGCTAAGGAAAGCGTGAAAGCCGTTTTACCCATTGATGGACGTGCCGCAATGATAATTAAATCACTTGGCTGCCAACCTGATGTCAGTCTATCCAATTCCGTAAAGCCTGTTGGCACACCTGTCAAGCCGTCTTGTTTTTGAGAAAGACTCTCTATTTGCTTCAATAGTTTTGAAGCCAAGCTATTCATTCCCTCGAAAGTGCGGCTCAGGTTGGTTTCAGTGATAGCAAAAAGACTTTGCTCCGCTTTATCCATTAAATCAAACACATCCGTAGTATCTTCATACGCCTCGCGAATGATATTTGTCGAAACTTTTATCATTTCACGCTGAATGTGTTTTTGAGCGATAATTCGAGCATGATACTCAATATTCGCAGCAGATGCGACTCTATTGGTAAGTTCAACCAAGTAATATGCACCTCCTATAAGTTCAAGAGAACCCATGCGTTTGAGCTCTTCTGTTACCGTAAGAAGGTCAATTGGTTTAGAATTACGGAATAGCTCTAAAACGGCTTTATATATAGCTTGATGCCCATCAGAATAAAAGCTTTCTGAACGCAACAAATCCAGAACAGCTGGTAGTGCATCTTTATCTAACATGAGTGCGCCCAATACAGCCTCCTCTAAAGCTGCTGCTTGTGGCGGAACTTTCCCGAATACAAATGAGCTGAGGTCACTTGTGTTGTTACGGTTTGTTTTTTGATTGAAGCGTTGTCCGTTATTGTTCTGTTTACCTTGAAAATTTGAATCTTCCATACCCCTCAGTAGTTAAAATTTTTCGAGTAGATTTTTGACCTTATTGACAAATTAAATAAGATTGAAAAATTTTGTTTGACAAAAATAAATAAAATGTTTTATCAAAACTAATATTTTTCTATTTAAAAATAAAAAAAAGTTATCCCATAAGTTTGTTGATAACTTGGTAAAAGTGGTGGAAATGTGTGTATAAGTCAATTATCCTTAACGAATGCAAGGGGATTGGAAAAATAATTGCGGGGGAAAAATTAAAAACAGTGTTGAAAAGTTTTTATCATAAAACTTACGTTAAGAATTCAACAAAGTTACATACATTTTATCAACATTGTTCTGAATGTTTATCCACAGGATATGCACATTTATCACTTATATTGAAATTCGTAGCAACCAATATCCGGTGTCTTTATATCCCTTATTTTACCCTCAATATCATTCAAAATGTTTTGAATAGGGAGCGCTTTCATCTCTGCTACGGATAGTGTATCCAAGCGATAATTGCCATCACTGGGTTTTCTAAAAACCTTTGATTTGCCGTCCGTTTTTATGCAATCTTTGCACTTATTCAAAAAATCGGGCGTATTGTCAGTTTTCAATAAATCCTTTACCCGCACTATGCAGTTTTTAAAATCATAGTTAAAGTCCGTATTAATATCTTTTGTAGCATCAAAAAAATCTATTTCATCGTCTTTAGAGCCGTAAAATATGCAATTTGTGGCTTTTATACTGAGGGGGTATGCCAATGCTCTGGCACAACCCAGAGTAGTTCTTTCAAAGCATTTATAGTTATTAGCTCCCAAGCTTGGTTCACGAGAGCCCAAACTCGCCAAGGTACAATAGGAAAAATCATAATTACCGCCAAATTCCAGCTGTGTACAATTACCTCCATTGCCATAAAACAAGCAATTATCCGCTTTCACTTGTGCATGCGAAGCCACCAAACCACTTCCCGCTGTGTTGTATATTTTACAGCTATTTAAAGTCAAATTAGCCGCTGAATCCACTCTCACACCTACTCGGGAGTTGCGTATGGTAGTATTATTGAAAATATTACCCGTACTGCGAGCCCCTAAAATGATACCCGCCCACTGGTCAGATTCATTATTGAATTCCTTTTCAAGACGGTCTCCTTCTATAATTATGGGCTTTTCTAAAGTACCCAATGCCTCAATTTTAGCTTTAGGCAAAACGAATATTATCCCGTCTCGATAAGCTGAAGTATCTGGTAAGTATGAAATACCGCCGTGAACGTGGATACGCGTGCCAGCTGCAATCCTCAAAGTACATGAATCAATGAATAAAACGCCATATATCACATAGGGCTTAGGGTCATTCCAGTTAATAACGGTGTTGGGGTCTCTGGCACTCAAAGTAGCAAAACCACCTTTTCCAAAACGATTGGGTATATAATTGGCATTTTGCCCCCATGCCTCTAATATCACTTTTTGAGTATTACCGTTGGTTTCAAAAACCAACTCTTGATCTATTACAAACGGGCTTGTACTGAGGGGTGCATTGGGATTCACTGTTACTTCAGAAAAAACATATAGACTGTCGTTGGCAGCTATTTCAATGTCAGAAAAACTTTTAGCGGATACGCCATCCACATTCAAATTAAAAACAACACCTGACTTATTATTCAAAGTGATTTTTGAAATTTTAATAGGCTGACTATTATTATTAAAAACTTTAAAATATCGCGTAGCCGAACCTGCTTGCGTAAAAACAGTATCAAACCTCAAAGTATCGGTAGAGAAATTGAGTTTTGCCGAAGAATCTGTGATGTAATTAGCTTCTTTTCGACAAGCAATTAGGAGAAAAACAAGGCTAAATGCAGCGAGTATCGTTAGTTTAAAATATTTCATAGGTATTTTTTATAGTTGTGGTTCCATTTTTATTTCAATAAAACTGAACCATGATTTAAATGTAAAAAGGCATGCTCAAAAAGAATACAAAATTAAAGCACCCCTCAGTATTTTTTTAATTAAAAATAAAAAATTATTTAATTTTTTGATTTTCAATCATTTAAATAGTTGTCATTTCGTTATCTAAAGAATTTATGACAAAAATCACGCCTTAAATCAGAAAAGGCTTCACATTTTGTAAAGCCTTTTCTCAATATTTTATTAGTCTTTAGCTAAGATAACTGATTTTTTTTTAGAGAATTATCGCGCTATAGTCACATCTCCTTTATAAACAACTTCTTCACCATCTATGAATTTAATAATGGCAAAAAAGGCAAACACATCGGGTTCTAATCTCCTTCCGTTCCAAGAGCCATCCCACCCTGAATCATCTTTATTTAATGGAATATTAGTCGTTTGGAATACTAAATCTCCCCAACGATTGAATACTTTAAGCTCTTTGATAATTAAAGCAGCTTGATTGCCATAAATAGTGAAATAATCATTGACACCATTATGGTCAATTGGTGAAAATACATTCGGAATATAAATCGGCCTTTTCTTTAAAACCTGCACCAATAACTCGTCAAAAGCAATACAGCCTGCACTGTCTTTCACTGTCACTTTATAAACTGTGTTTCTAAGCGGAAAAATAGTCGTTTGAGGGCATGTAGCGCAAGTTATTGTAGAATCTTTAGGTGTCCACGAATAACTCACTAACTTGGATGAAGGAACCACGGTAGCTCTTACATCGCCTGATAATCCCAATTCAACATCTAAATCAGGTCCCGCACTTACTTGTAACTGAGGGGGTTGTGGTACATCCACCTCAATAGTGCTTCGGCAGCCTGTAGAATCTCTAACTATGACATTGTACTTTTTAGCTGGTATTTTCAAAAATGCCGAATCCTTTTGAAAACGGACACCATCAATACTATAGCGATAGGGAGGTGTTCCGCCATTACCCGATATCACTAATTCTGCTGTAGAATCACCATAACATTTAGCTGCTTGTAAACGTAGCGTTGTTAATTTTATCTGTGGTGGCTCAATAATACGAACTCCCGAGACAGCTTCACATTGATTGCTATCGCTCACGAAAACCGTGTAGGCTCCTGCTCTCAAATTTCGAATGGTATCGCCAATATCTCCCCTGCTCCAACCAACGCTATAATTCCCAACGCCACCAGAAGGGTAAGCAATTGCTATTCCATCCGTGCGCCCAAAGCAGGTAATATTGAAAGTGTCAACACTCACTGCCATTTTAGGAGGAGCAATTACATCAAAGCTATATGCGCCTTTACAGTTATTATTATCTCTGATTTCCACTGTGTATTGCCCTTCACCTAAGGCATTTAAGAAGTTATCAGCTGTAAAATTCGGATTGTTATTCCACCTATATTTGAAAGGAGCAACGCCCGTTATTGGGTTTAACTCTATCTTACCATTGCTTTGACCAAAACATCTTGGCGGGGACACAATTCTTTTGGCTGTATCTAACTCCACTTCAAATTGTTTTAAATTAAAAACAAGCGTATCAACGTACATACCCGAAGAATCCGTAACAGCTACCCTGTATCTTCCTGGTGAAAGCCCTGTGATAGAATCGCGCGTCGTATAACCTGTATTTTCCCAATTATAGCGAATAGGAGCACGTCCGCAATTTTTTACACTCAAGCGAATCAGACCATCTTTACCTTGAGTACACGTGGGCCGGCGTAGTAAACTATCATACTCAAAAGGTTTTACAAAAATAGAATCTAAAATTGAAGTGACTACACACCCTCTATCAGTTGTCACCGTCAAGACAACTGCTTTCCAACCTGGTGTTTTGTAAAAAACGCGGAAGGGACCTGAGCCACTTGCAGAATCAATAGAAGCTGCCGAGCCAAAGCGCCACTGCTTCTTTGTTATTTGGCCTAAAGCAAAAGTTGATGCATCTGTAAAGATAACATCTTCACCCAAGCAGTATTTTTTATCAGCTTTATTAATATTGATTTTAGCTTCAGGTCCTACAAATGTACCTGTACCGCCAAATTCAATAGAAAAACCGTTACCTGTTGTGCTAAAATTATTAATACCCAAAGCATAGCTTTTCCCAGCTACCATATCGAGTGGTCTTAAATAATTATCATGCGCTACCGTTCTCACACAACCTCCTTCCTCTGATACATCATTAGCACCATCTCTCAATCCAGTTGCGCCCATACAGCGGCGTGCATCAGCGATAGTAGTTCCTGTTCTTGGGTCACTGTAAGGTCCAGCAGCCATACAACGTACCAAAGATTTCCCTTGACAAGTATTGATATTATTCGGTAATTCATACAAAGCAAAGTCAATATCGTCCCCCAATGGCTCTCGTAAGCTATCCCCAAGGAAAAAAGGAGTGATTTTAAAAGTCAATGTACCGCTTGTAGCAGCTGTCCATCTGAACCACGTAGAAGCTTGCTCTCCACCTCCAGCCAGACAAGAGGCATCATTGAGCTCGGTTTGGTCTCTACCACCACCTATCAAATTTTTAACTGAAAAAGGCGATTTATCACACAATACTGCACCTCTTGGGCAGTCAGCGTCGAGTACTGCGGGTGGATTATAGTTGCTGACACACAGGCGAAAAGTACCTCGCGTATTATTCGCTCCTTGAACTCTGATGAAATATGTTTCTCCAACGGTTAAAGCGCCTCTTGAAATTTCAAGAGTTCCTGTGGTACTACTAAAACAGCGCAATTCTGAAAAACTTGAACTAAATTGTCCACAAGTACCTGAATACAGGGCAATTTCAGGTCTTGTCATACTTTGACCAAAGACAGATATATTCACCTCTGTTCCCACTGCAACGAATGAAAACCATACATCGTTTCCTGAAATATTGCCTTGAAAACAACCTGGTGCAGCAAGCCCAGAAGGTTGTGCCCCTAAACTTGAGTAGTTCTCACAAAAGGTTACTCCTCTTTGTAATTTGATAAATACAGCACCTGTACAGTCGTCATTAACAACTTGTGCAGATATACTCAATGAAGAAATTACCAATAATATAGCTATACAGAACCGTTGGTAGGTTGAACATAGTTTGTATTTATCCCCCCTCAGTATAATGGCAAAAAAAAGAAAAATTCTAAGATAAAAACACCTCATAGTGCTGAACATTTTTATATATTTTATTCAGAATCGGTTTTAGGATTGAAAGGTTTATCGTATAAAAATAAACGCTATAAAAGTAGGAAAATTACTATTAGAATTGTTTTTTTTCACATTTCATTAACTCTAAACAGGTATTATAAGCATATAGCAACAAAATAAAGCCTGATTCCGTTATTTCACCATCATTAATATTTCTTAAATAATTCTACTCAATGTACTTTTACATTTTCATAATCTATAATAAAACCTTTTCACAATAAATGAAATTTACGGATTACCCATACAAAAGACCAAATCTAAAACGCGTTTCTAAAAATTTTGAAACCCTTATCAAAACATTTAGCGAAGCTCAAAATTTGGAAGACGCAGAATCTGCCCTCACAAAAATCAATCGCATCAGGCGTGATTTTACATCAATGGCTTCTATTGGTCAGATTAGACACACCATCGATACCCGCGATGTTTTTTATGATTCAGAAAATCAATTTTTTGACGCCAACGCACCCGCTTTTGATTCATTGGTAACTGAGTTTTATAAAAAACTCATCATTTCACCATTTCGCCCTCAATTACAATCTAAATGGGGCGAACAACTTTTTACCATTGCAGAGTTAGCCATAAAAACCATTGAGCCGACTATTTTACACCTTTTGCAAGAAGAGAATAAATTAGCGAGCGAATATGTAAAAGTAAAAGCGAGCGCACAAATAGAATATGGAGGGAACACTTACAACCTTTCCTCAATAATTCCTTTAGAAACCGACTCCAATAGAGACACCCGAATTGGCGCAAGCGCTGCCAAGTGGAAATTTTTTGCTGAGAATGCTGAACAGGTTGAAAAAATATTTGATGACCTTGTAAAAGTTCGTCATAAAATAGCTTTAGAATTGGGCTATAAAAACTTTGTCCAATTGGGATATGCCCGCATGTTGCGCTCGGATTATAATGCAGAGATGGTGGCTAATTTCAGAAAGCAAGTGAGGGATTTTATAGTACCCATTTCCACGCGCCTTTATGAACGCCAACGCTTGCGTCTCGGATTGGATAAATTGAATTTTTATGACGAAAATTATAGTTTTAAGTCAGGAAATGCCAAACCCAAAAGTACTCCAGAGGAAATACTGAGGGGGGCTGATACCATGTACTCGGAACTATCAAAAGATACAGATATATTTTTCCAATTTTTACGGAACAACGATTTGATGGATTTGGTGGCTAAAGATGGTAAGGCAACAGGCGGCTATTGCACATTTGTGGGAAAATACAAAGCACCTTATATTTTCTCGAATTTTAATGGTACAAGTGGGGACATTGATGTACTTACCCACGAAGCTGGGCACGCTTTCCAAGTTTTTTCGAGCCGAGACACCCCTATTACTGAATACCATTGGCCCACTTATGAAGCCTGTGAAATACATTCAATGAGCATGGAGTTTTTCACTTGGCCTTGGATGAACTTGTTTTTTGCGGAAGATACCGAAAAATATCATTTTTCACATCTTTCGGCTGCCTTGCAATTCCTGCCTTATGGTGTAGCTGTGGATGAATTTCAGCATTATATCTATGAAAACCCTGATGCTACTCCAGTAGAACGGAATCAAAAATGGCGCGATATTGAAAATATATATCTTCCTCATCGCCAATATGATGGCAATGAGTTTCTTGAAAATGGTGGTTTTTGGCAGAAACAAGGGCATATATTCAGTACGCCTTTTTACTATATCGATTATACGTTAGCTCAGATTTGCGCTTTTCAATTTTGGAAAAAAGATAGAGAAAACCATGCAGAAGCTTGGTCAGACTATGTTCGGCTTTGTAAAACAGGAGGCAGTCAATCTTTTTTAAAATTAGTGAAATTAGCCAACCTGCGTTCACCTTTTGAGGATGGTTGCATTGAGTCAGTGATAGGTGAAATCACTAAATGGTTAGAGAGTATTGATGATAGCAAATTTTAAGATGCGCTTTCATACAAAAAATAAAACGCTTGACTTATTGAATGAGTCAAGCGTTTTTGTTATATTGCTCTATGTTTTAATAATATTATCTTCGTTTTACTTTTAAAAAATAGAAAGATATGAAAATTACCTCCCAATGGTACCCCCTCAGTATAGCGAGCTTTTTAAGCATTATTCTCTTAAATAGCTGTGGTTTTTCTGCCGATATAATGACAAGAGAACAGTTGCGCCAATTAACGCCCAGCCAAGCTTTACAGCGATTAGTAGAAGGAAACGCTCGTTTTACAAAAAACAATATGAAAACATATCGTTTGGACGATCAGCGATATCAATTGGGTAAAAAAGGAGCTTATCCACCAGCAGTGGTATTGTGCGGTCCGGATTCAAGGGTTGCCCCTGAGCATATTTTTAATCAAGGCTTGGGTGATATTTTTTGTTTGCGTTCACCTGCCAGCATCGTCACGCCCGAAAACTTAGGCGCTATGGAACATGCCGCAAGAGAAATTGGCAGCAAAGTCTTCCTCATTTTAATACAGACTAAAGACCCTTATATCGAAGCTGCTATCGATGAAAATAATGCGAGTAATTTTACAGCCATTAATTATCATATTCGACCCACCATTCAAAATATTAAAAGAGACCCAAATTGGAAAAAGTGGAAAAAAGAAGAGCTTATTTCATTAGTTACAAGGGAATACCTGCAATTAATGATGGAAAAGATGCGTTCTGGAAGCCTCTTACTGAGGGGTATGTACGAGCGGGGTGAAATTACTTTTGTAAGCGGTATTTATGATATAGAAACAGGAAAAGTGGCTTTTATCAATGAATAAAAGCCACTTTCCAAATATTTAAATCCTAATTTTTACAAATTATTTCAATAGTGTTACACTACCAAAATCAGAGATTAGTTCACCTTTACAAGTATATTTTGCTTTCCACAGATAAACCCCAGGGTTTACTTTCTGACCATTAAAAGTCCCATTCCATCGCTCAAATTTATCCGTGGTATAAAATACTCTACCTCCCCAACCGTCTAAAATCTCGAAAGTAGAGATATTATCAATGGCATAAGGGTTAGAAATAAAAAATTCATCATTCAGTCCATCAGCATTAGGCGTGAAGGCTTTTGGTAAAAAAAGCTTTGTACACTCTAAGTTGATAGGGTCGATAACTTTGACTTTAAAAGTATCAACCGCCGTACATTGAAGGTCTTTCATAGCTAAAACATAGGTAAAATCACCCCCACGTACAGGTATTATGGAGGTATTCGCAACTTTATCATCTACAACACCTTCTTTAGGAGACCATGTGAAATCCGTCGCGCAGGTATTCGTTATCCCTAATTTTATAGTGCTGCCTAAAAATACAATGGTATCCCGATTGGCAATTCTATCTGGAGATGAATTAAGAGCGGCTACTTCAAATTCATTGATGGCACGGTCATAAATTCGCAATTCATCAATAGAACCCGCATATTTGCGGTCAGTTGTGCCAATACATGGGCTTTTTGAGAGCGTTAATGCCGCATCATTATTTATGGCAACCCGTTTGGTGGAAAGATTGGTCTGCACTAAACGACCATTTACATACAATGAAAGTTTATTAAATGCTCTCGTAATAACGATATGCTGCCAGCAACGCCCAAAATCAAGTCTTTGAACTATGACATTCCTTGTTCTGACATTTTCATTGAGTTCTACACTTATTTGATTGGCTGCGGGTGTATATCTGATAGCAAATGTACTATCAGAGCTACATTTTTTGCGTTTGGCTAAAATATCATAGGTGGCAACTGCCCCACCTTGAACGGAGGGTCTGAAATAAAAACTAATACTAAAATCGGCTGTTTTAAAATTATCAAATACAGCTGGTCCGATGAAAATAACTTCACTCGTAATGCCATCAAGCTTCAAAGCATTGCCTTCAACGCCACAACTTAAGGTAGAATCTCCCCCTAAAATAGCTCTATTGCCATTGCCACTTTTATCGGTAATGGGATAGCTATCAAATGAAAAGAGGGCAGCTAATCCCTCATTGAGCGCAACCTTTTGGGCTGAAAGTGAAAAAAAGAACAACGTAAAGAAAATTGTACTTAGATATTTCATGTATAAACAATTATCGGTTGTATGAAGTCAGAATAACATTATTAAAACTGAAATTGACAGCCCCCCGAAGAAAGCTGTCAAATTTGGGTACCTTCTCTTAACGATAAGGTAATTTAAATTATTTTCATAGTCAGTAATTAATCTTCTACATAAGTAGCTGAGCTAAAATTATAGCCTACATTCCTCCTTTAAACAAATCGCCCAAGCCTGGAGGCAACATATTTTGCATGAGCTCTTGCGCTTGAGCAGCAGCTTTTTCACCTGCTTCTTCGAGAGCTCTATTGATAGATACGATTAATAAATCTTCAAGTTGCTCTTTATCTGTAAATACTGAGGGGTCAATCGAAATATTGACAATTTCTTTTTTTCCATTCACAGTCACTGATACGCCCTCTGTTTTTGACGTTACTACTATCTCAGCTGCTTTATCCAGCATTTCTTGCTGTTTCTTTTCAAAATCACCTAATAAATTACCAAACATAATATAGATTTTTAAAATTGAAAATTATCAAGTTCATTAATCTGGTTCAAAACCTAAAATGATACCAAAGCGGCCATAATCAGTCCATTTTTTGGAAGTTGCCCTTAAAGCTGGTTTATCAAATCCAATACCATAATCAAATCCTAAAGTACCAAACATTGGTAAGAATACTCTCAAACCCATACCTGCTGAACGTTTCAAATCGAATGGACGGAAATCTTTTAAAGAAGTCCAAACATTACCACCTTGAGCGAATGCATGTACATAAATAGTAGAAGATGGATTCAAGGATATTGGATAGCGCAATTCAACAGTGTACTTAGCAAATGTAGTACCACCACCACCTAAAGTACTGCTTCCACTTGATTGGTTAGCCGGCAAATCTTCAGTATTATAACCTCTTAGAGCCAATAACTCATTACCAGTCAAACCAATCTGGCGATTTGCCAGACCATCTCCACCTACTACAAAACGTCCGAACGGTGCATAACCTACATATTTATTGTAATAGCCCAAAGAACCCATTTTGGCATCCGTTTTCAATACCAATTTACCGATGATAGGTGTGTACCATTCAGCATTGAAACGCCATTTATAATATTCAACCCATTTAAACTTCTCTTGTTCTGATAAATCTTTATAACGCTTATTGTTAAGATATGAATAAGGTGGAGTTGCCTGTAAAATCAAAGTTACTTTTGACCCATTTTTAGGGAACAATGGGTCAGAAATTGAAGTACGTGAAATAGTTTGCGAAATATTCACATTATTGAAAATACCATTTGTCAAACCGCCAAATTGATAATTATTAATATTGTACTGTTGATACTCCAAAGCGGTTGTTGAAATAAAGTTATCATCAGGCCATTTCAAGCGTTTTCCTAAGCTCACTGTGCCTTGGAAAATAGCAAAATAACTATTTGCTTGGTAGATATTAGCATACTTTGTATAAGCTCCACTCACTGTAAATGATTGTGGTTTTTTACCACCTAACCATGGTTCCGTGAAAGAGGCATTATAGGATTGGAAAAATTTACCATTTGATTGTGCACGGATTGACAATCTTTGTCCATCACCTTGAGGTAGAGGACTCCACGCTTCTTTATTGAAAATATTGCGAATTGAAAAGTTATTGAAGGATACACCTAAAGTACCGACTACACCAAAACCACCCCAACCTGCTGATAACTCCAATTGATCGGAAGGTTTCTCTTCCACTTTATATTCAATATCTACAGTACCACGTTGAGGATTTACTGGAGTATTAATACCTAATGCCTCTTGGTTAAAATATCCTAAATTGATAATTTCTCTTTGAGAGCGAATGATTAAAGCACGGCTAAATTTATCACCCGGCAAAGTACGCAACTCACGGCGGATAACATGCTCACTTGTTCTGTCATTACCTTTAATAGTCACTTTATCAATTGTCGCTTGAGGCCCCTCATACATCCGCATTTCAAGGTCGATAGAATCTCCTTCAATGGCAACCTCCGTAGGGTCAACATTGAAAAACAAATAACCATTATCCATGTATAATGAAGACACATCGCGTCCGTCTTGACTAAAACGCAAGCGTTGTTCTAATAGTTCTTGATTATATATATCCCCTTTTTGAATACCTAAAACTTGACTTAAAACTTTAGAATCATAAATAGAATTACCTTTCCAAGCAATTGATCTAAAATAATAGCGTCTTCCTTCATTAATTTTCATCTTAATCTGTAAGTCACCATCTTTTTCACGATATACTGTATCCATCGTTATTTGAGCATCTCGATAACCGATATTAGCGTAGTATTTTAATATCTTCTTTTTATCAGCCTCGTATTCATCTTTCACTAATTTTGAAGAAGAAAATATTTTCAATTTCCTGTGTGTTTTATCCATCTGCTTACGCAACTTACGCGCAGTAGCACTTGTATTTCCCTCAAAAGCAATATTCTGAATTTTGACTCTACCATTTCTATTAACATCAAAAACCAACTTTACGCCGTTGGGGCGTTTTTCATCCCCTAATTCTTGAATCTTTACTACCGCATCCAAATAGCCTTTCTCTTTATAATATTTTTCAATACCAAACGTAGCATTGGCTTTATTACTTTCAGTTACAATTGTTCCCTTTGGTATAAAACGATTGACAATATTATTCAAGTCATCGTGCTGGCTTTTCTTAGCTCCTTTGTAACTATAAGTCGTAATGTGAGGGCGTTCTTTTATTAAAATTTCAAAGAAGATAACATCTCCAATTGTCTTTTCCTTTAAAACTTGAACATCGTCAAATAAGCGTAATTTCCACAAAGATTTGATTGCCTTGGGTACATCTGGACCAGGGAATTTGATTTTTTTGCCCACTTGAAGCCCCGTTACACCAATAATAGCACTTTGCTCAGTAAATTGGGCTCCGGTCACCTTTATACCCCCTATCTCATAATCCTTTGCTGGACCATAAGTAGTAACAGGTAAAGTATCTTTTACAGTTTGGGAATAAGCTTGATTGGTAATTAGAAGTATGTTTACACCTAAAAGAAATAGAAAGACTTTTTTCATTATACTATTTTATTACAAAATATGAATCTTATTAAAAAACTAACCAACTGCATCAGAACGTATAAAGTCCTTGATTTGTGCCGTTGGCTATCTAAATTTTAACTTTTTTATTTTAAAAAATATACTTTATTAAATTTGTTCGCTTGTCAAACCAAATCTCCTCTCCCTATTCTGATAGCTTAAAATAGCTTTATAAAAATCGTTCTTCTTGAAATCTGGCCAATATGTAGCTGTAAAATAAAACTCAGCATACGCCAATTGCCATAAAAGAAAATTCGAAATCCGAGTTTCACCACTTGTTCTTATCATTAATTCTGGGTCTGGCATACCTGTAGTAGTCAATTCCGTCTCAAACATATCCTCTGTAATTTCACTTGGCTTCACTTGTCCTCGTGCAGCTTTTTCAGCAAGACGCTGCACCCCCCTCAGTATTTCCCATTTTGCAGAGTAATTTAAAGCCAAAACTAAGGTCATACTTGTATTGTTTCGAGTCTGTTCTATCCCTTGCAGCAAAGCTTTGTAGGTAGCTGAAGGCAATTTTTCAATATCTCCAATGGCTTTCAGACGAATATTGTTCTTCATCAGGGTCTCTATCTCAGCTTTCACTGTATCCACCAAAAGCAACATTAAAGCGTTGACTTCATAAGCTGGGCGATTCCAATTTTCGGTAGAAAAGGTATAAAGTGTTAAGTAATCTATACCCAATTCCGCAGCTGCTTCCGTAATTTCACGGACAGTGCGAACGCCTTCACGATGCCCCCACACACGATTTTTTCCTTGAGCCTTTGCCCAACGACCATTTCCGTCCATGATAATTGCTACATGCTTCGGCAATTTTTCTAAATCTATTTGAGACTTGAAATCAGACATTTCGTTAGAAATTGGATAATTAAACACCTACAATATTTCTCAACTATTTTATTAACATTGACACTCAAAACTATGGATAAATCAAACGAAAAAGAATTCCAAGAGTCATAAAGAAGATTGCTCTAATCGGAATTATTTTTTGTAACTATGTTTTATATGCATGACATTCCAATATTGTTTGAAAATAGCACGCAAAGGTAAAAAAACTTATCGAATAACTCATTTTTCAAATAAAATTGAAAACAAAGGTTCGTAAAAATAAAAACCGTCTTTAGAATAATTCTCTAAAGACGGTGCATTAAAATATAAATTTGTTTTTCCTAAATCATGTTTGTTCGTTAAAAAGGCTTGATAGTCATATTTAATAACCATTGAGATTGAATTGAGTTCCTAACTCAACTTCAAGTTTTTCAAGAATTTCGTGAGTTGGAACTAATTGTCCTTTCTCAATTTTTTCAACACTCATCTTAGTAAGCCCAACTCGATTTGCTAACTCTTTGGATGTAATTTGTTTTTCCATTCGAGCCAATTTAATTTGCTCACTAATTGGAAAAATAACTCTGGATTCCTGAGCAGCGTTGGATTTAGTGCTTACCGATTGTGCAGGATAATTCAAAAAACTTGCTAACAAAAGCAAAAGACAGCCTGTAAAAATAAATTTGGACATAGTAGTTGTGGTTTTGTGCCGTTAAGTAAAATAAATTCCCTTAAATAATAATTTGTACCCATTTGAACCTATAGATTATCTAATCTATGCAGTTCATATCTTTCAATAATTGCTATTAATTTTCTATCGTAATTCACATCCGTGGCATATCCATACTCTCTTAAGCCTCTTGCCCACGCTTTGTAATCTTTTCCGTATTTCAACAATTTTTTATAGCTGTTTTTCATTAAAAAATTGCTATGCTCTCTCCATGATTCTTGCGGACCTTTATAAATCCTAAAAAAATCTTTATGGTGATCATCTGTATGATTTGAGCAATGCCCATTCGGACAACTTTTAGAAAAGCATTTAATGCCAAAATGATTATTATTTCTTACCGCTAAAATACTGGAACCCGATCTGCTTTCAATAATGGCTTGAGCCATAGTGATACTTGCGGGTATTCCAAATTTGTCCATTTCGGTAACGGAGGCATTTGAGAATTTATCAATATAATCTCGGACTTGTCCCTCTCTTAATTCTTCAGGAGAGGCAGGTGAAAGGTCGGTGACGACTTTACCAAAAGAAGCTTGTGTAGCGTAATCTTTTTTATTGTGATTGTCCGTGTACTTTTTCTCTTTATTTGTCTTTTCTTCTGCAAAGTTAGGGGTTTTATAATCAAACGCAATATCCCTTTTTAGTATAAATAGCATAATTATTGCTAATATACAAACTTTCAAAATAGTTAAACTGTGTTTTTGCTCAAAAAAACCGTACGTTCTGCGTTCGATTTGATACATAAAAGCGGCTTTAAGTCGATAAAATCTTCTTATAAGTCTATCAAGCCCTTCCCCAAAAGACTCCCTTGTAATATGATTATTATTCATAATTGGTTGCTGCTGAGGCACAGTGGTATCCGTTTCCTGTTTGAAAACGACTTTTAAAACAACGGGTTTAGAATTATTATTACTCATGATTGTTTGGTCTTTAAAAAACGTATTGTATCTTTACAACAAGCAAAAATGAATGTTTATGTTTTAATATTGCTAATTGATACACAAATTTAAAACAAAAAGTTTTTAAAACAATTTATTTTAAACATTTTTTTAAATTTATTTTTAAATAATTTTAGCTGCTTTTAAACACAAATCAAGCATTAATTATTAAATATCTACAAAATGCTTATAATCAACTAAATAAACATTTAAAATAATTATTATTCAAATTATCCTATACTTACCTAATGAGTGAATTTTCAGAAAGTATCGTCAATAAACGTTTTAAAATTGTGTTTGAAGAACTTGAAAAATCAAACAAAATTAAAGGCAAGAGTGACATTGCCTCAAAATTAGGCACTTACAACCACGTAATTAACTCTATTTTAAAAGGAGAACGCAATATTACAGTCGAGCAACTCAACAAACTGTTTGATACCTATGACATAAGTGCCAACTTTGTTTTTGGTTTATCCAATGATATGTTTAACAGCACTATTGGTAGTGTACCGACTCGATACCAAAGTGATAAATCATTTATCGGTAAACAGAATATTATATTAGTGCCAGACCGTGCAGTGGCAGGATATGCCACCACAGCCGATACCCCTCAGTATTTAGCCGAATTTTCAAAGTTCAGCATCCCTGGTTTAGAAGGTGATTTGGTTGCCTTTGAAATTAGTGGCGATTCTATGATGCCCACAATCACCAACGGCGATATTGTCGTATGTGAGACTTTAGAAAGGGGAGAACCCATAAGAGACAATCAAGTATATGTTATAGTGACTGATGTTGTAGTGGCTAAACGGATTCAACAAATCAAAAATGGGAGTACTGTCCGTGAAATGCGCCTTATCTCCGACAACGACCGTTATCAGCCCTATAATGTCACCCCCGATGAGGTACGCCAAATTCTGAGAGTGAAGTGTCGATTGACCTCCCATGCAATTCAATAGCCTTTTGTTTCTTCATATCAAACTTTCCAAGTACTTTTGCACAATTTTTAAATTCATGTTAGAATATGCATTTTAAAAATTTAGGTTTCATACCCCTCAGTATACAACCTAAAAAATACATAATTCTATACTTCGTCGGATATTAAATCTCATTTCAATAAATTCATCCTTAATATTATGAAACTTCTTGAAAACAAAGTTGCTCTTGTCACAGGCGGCTCACGCGGCATAGGAGAAGCCATCGTTCGCCGATTCGCTGAACAAGGGGCGATAGTTGCCTTCACTTATGTCTCTGACTCATCCACTGAAAGAGCCAATGCACTTGTAGAAGAACTCAGCGCGAATGGCAATGTAATAAAAGCTTATCAATCAGACGCTTCATCTTTTAGCGATGCTGAAGCGTTAATCGGGAGTGTGGTCAAAGAATTGGGTCGCTTGGATATTGTCGTAAACAATGC
>JANPHO010000664.1:0-1784 GCA_031424515.1 Saprospiraceae bacterium | reverse complement strand
TGAATGAAAATACAGATATGCAAGCCGCCACGCCTGCTTTAGAGTTGAACCGTTTATTTGAAATGATGGGTGTTGGTGAAAATGCACTGAAAGTATTGGCTTTTTTAATCGTATTTGTATCGGGCTTGAGCATTTTTATAGCCCTTTTTAACTCTTTGAAAGAACGTCGCTACGAGCTAGCTCTGATGCGCGTAATGGGTGCAGGAAAGGGAAAATTGTTTTTATTGATTATTTTAGAGGGCTTGCTTTTGAGTTTTATGGGTTTTGTAGTGGGTATCGCGATGAGTCATGGTGCGATGCAAATACTGGCAAAGTACATGAGCGAATCCTACCGATACTCCTTTACAGGTTGGACGTGGTTATCAGAGGAATGGTATTTATTAGTTGGTGCGTTATTGATAGGTTTTATAGCTGCCATTATTCCTGCTTTTAATGCCTATAAAACGGACATTTCAAGGACATTGTCAAAGTAATCTCAATTTTATAGCTTCTTTATCACATCTTTTTATAGCTCATTTTTCGTATCGGATGCTTCAAAAGCATCCGATACGCTTTGTTCAATTGGGCTTTTAAATAAATAGAAGTATCAACGTCAATATGATGCCACCAATGGTGAAATACATCCCTTTTTTGAAAATATCGGTACTTGGCATAAACATCCAAAAAGAAGAAATTACAAAAAAGAATAAAGACAAACCGAAAAAGATATTGAAAAAGAACAGCGGTTCTGAACTTTTGGCTTTGTGCAGATGCGTCATTTTATCAACAATATAAGGTAGTTCTTTTACGGTATAATTGGCTGTGCCAGTACTTTTATCGTAAGTGCCGTTTTTAAAAGTCAATATATTACCCTCCTCTTTATCAATTTTCAAGTCCTTTATTTGTAACATTTTCCCCAATTCTTCAGCCTGTGCATTTGTTTTGACTTGTTTTGTTTTTTGTTTTTCAGTTTTTAAAAAATCTGTATCGCGGAATATCAAAATAATACCACTTATAGAATAAATAGACATAATGCCCACTAAAAAAAAGCCTAAATAGCGGTGTATAACCCGCATTGTGAAAGAAAAAGATTGGTTGTTTGCCATTTTAAATAAAATTTAATCTTGAGTAAAAACTATAAAATGTTAAATGTTGTACTGAGCGGTCATAAAGCCGTTGTTACAATTTTAAGGCTATTTTTTTTATTATCTTGTTTAACTTCATGGGCTATAAGGAATTGATTACCAATAATTAAACCCGTGGCATTGGTCGCATTTTCAGAACCTTCAACAGATACCGTTTCAGATGCTTTATTGCCGTTTATTTTTTTGAATGCCAATTGCGTTTTGTCACTGCCTTGTTCCCATAACATCGCCGCTACTTCGTTAGAAGACATCAAAGCAGGGTTTTTTATTGAGGGGTCATTTAAGACAAATAATTTTTTCCCTTCTTGCGTCACCAAACTGAAACCCGTTTCTTTCTCAGCTCCCGAATAATAGGCGACCAATGAACCCTTGCCATGCGTGCTTGAAATTGCTCCATTGTGCGGACAACCTGCAATTTTCCAACCATCGTTGTAAATATTTTGTGGCTTTGAAAATGTTTCCCCATTATCGGTAGATACCATTTTGGAAAAATCGCGAATATCGTCATTATTGTCCCTATAAATAACGTTCAATGCCCCGTTGCCATCAATCAACATATTGATATTGCAACAATCACAAACCACAGCATCCAGTAATTTTTCCGTTTGAAAAACGCCATTTTTTGTAACCGACAAGCGCAAATCACGCTCTTCGTGTTTT
>JANPHO010000663.1:0-22908 GCA_031424515.1 Saprospiraceae bacterium | reverse complement strand
TGGCGGAGGCAGGACTCGAACCTACGACCTTCGGGTTATGAGCCCGACGAGCTACCAACTGCTCCACTCCGCGATTTTTCGTGCCGCAAAGGTAAGAGTTGAAATTGCAACACCAAACTATTTAGTACTTATTTTTAAAATAAATTTATTTCTTAGATAATTCGGCAATTTTATGCTCTAAATCCTTTTCATCGCCGGGTTTATAACCATTGTGGATATCTACAATATTGCCTTTTTTATCCAATAGGATAGTGTAAGGTACAGACTGTCCGCCTAAACTATTTAAAAACTGGCTATTGACATCGCTCAAAACACGGTATTTCCAGCTTTTTTGAGATACCATGGGTTTTACCTTCGGCAATCCTTGGGCATTGTCTATGCTGATGGCAACCAATTCTACATTATAGTCTTTTTGCCATTGTGCATACGACTTCGTAATTTCGTCTAATTCCTTTTTGCAAGGGGCACACCACGTAGCCCAAAAGCTCAAAACGGTTATTTTGCCTTCCGTGGGAATGGCTTTTGAGTCGATGGCTTTACCTTCAAGGGTCCGGATGCTCACACTTGGAAGTGATTTTTGAGCAGAAAGATTTGCTGCAAATGAGAGTGTCAATATGAAAAATAGAATCTTATTCATTTTAAATTTTTTTTGAAACGCAAGTTACAATCGAATTATTTCATTTTTATCACAATTGACCGGGGACTGAAATATGGATGCAGAAACCCGACCCCCTCAGTATAAACAGTATAAATCACCTAAAATCAGAAAACGCCAAGTGAAATAAATCACTCAGCGTTATCTTGTTTCGTACGCACGACTGGATTCGAACCAGCACACCCTTACGAGCACTACCCCCTCAAAGTAGCATGTCTACCAATTTCACCACGTGCGTGTGTCAGACAGCGGTGCAAATATACAAGTGTTTGGGCGATATTTTCATAGGTTTAAGTAATTTTTTTTCAGAAACTGTCGGATGATATCCATTTCTCTTCAGTGAAAATGCTAATAATTATCATCATCATTTTAGTTTTTTTTGTTAAAAATTAAATCACAGGCTAAAATTCAATGTTTAACGTTCTTTTTTTCTTCAATAACCTAATTTAGTTAGGAGGGAAATATGTCACAACTGAGTAATTGTACTAAAATCAATATTTTAAAAATGGGGAGAATTTAAGTGGTTTTTATATAATGTTGTTAAAGAAATTCTTTCATTTATGAGTATATACCTTATACAAGTTATTTTTCTTTGAAATATTAATCACAAACTATTGTCACAATAAAAACGAATATTTTTTAAAAAATATTTGTTTTTTAAAAATGTACATATATCTTTGAGACATATTTATAAAATTATATTTCCATAACCAGAGCAGTTTCACATAACAGCAGCATCTAAAACGTCAATTCCCATGGAGCAATTCAACATTATTCTTTTTATCTTAGGTGGATTTTTTGTTCTTGTATCATCAATTAAACCTACTCCCAATTCAAAAAAAATTAATATTTCAGAATTAGGTTCTGAAAGTTTCAAAGATTAATTTTTATTCGTTTCCGATTCACTTTCTGAATCATTGTTCTCAGGTAAGGTCAACCAAAAATTATTCATGCCGTCTCCTTGTATTATTTGAATCAGTTGCATATTGAGCAACTCCAGCAAAGCCAAAAAGGTTACTATTGCGTGAATACGGTTTTCCATCCCCCCGAATATTTGCACAAAATCTGATTTAACATCTTTCTGAACTTTAGAAAAAAGATACTCGCGTTGACTTTCTATTGTAAAATTGTACGTATATATTCGATGTACAGGTTGGCTTTTCACATCTTCAAAGTTGCGAACAAGTCGCTCAAAAACACGCAATAGTTTGAACAAAGTAACATCTTCGAGTTCGCTATCCACTAGAGCTTTCACGGCAATATCTTTCAATTCACGGGAGATATTGCCGCGCTCTTCGCGCATTGAGCGGTCATCTTCCATGGCACGCATCTCTTCGAGAACGCTTTTGTAACGTTTATACTCCAAAAGGCGTGACACTAACTCCTCTCGAGGGTCAATCTCATTACCTTCTTCATCCACAGGCTTGCGAGGAATCAGCATTTTGGCTTTAATCCGCATCAAAGTAGCCGCCACAACAATAAATTCGCTTGCCAAATCAATATTCATAGATTCGGCTTGATGAATGAATTTCAAGAAATCGTCGGTCACTTTTGCAATCGGAATATCATAAATATCCAATTCATCGCGCTCAATGAAGAACAAAAGGAGGTCGAATGGTCCCTCAAATTTGTCAAGATGTATGGTGAAAGTAGAATTGACTATCACTGGATTTTGTAATTTTTAATATTTCAGAAAATAAATAACAGGCTCTTTTCTCTCTTTTAAAAAACGCAAATGTCGCATTTTTTTCTCTAACTTTGCACCATGGAATTTTTAAAACAACACATAGAAGCCCTTATTTTTGCAACTGAGCATCCGATTACGGTGGTAGAAATAAAATCAGTTTTGGATGCGACCTTTGAATCGGACTTCCAAACCGAGGAAATACTGAGGGGTATAGATGATTTGAAGTTACAATACACTGACGCACAATTTGCGTTTGAAATAATAGAAATTGCTGATGGATACCAATTTTTAACAAAACCGACTTTCCATAATTCGGTGGGTATGTATCTAAAACAGACCATTAGAAAACGTCTATCGCAGGCGGCTTTAGAAACACTTTCTATTGTGGCGTACAAACAGCCCGTTTCAAAAACTGAATTGGAGCAAATTAGGGGCGTTAGTTGCGATTATGCGATTCAAAAGCTTTTAGAAAAAGAACTGGTGGAAATACAAGGGCGCAGCGATGCCCCCGGACGACCACTTGTCTATGGTACAAGCGAAAAATTCATGGATTACTTTGGCATCAAATCCCTCAAAGATTTGCCAAAACCCAAAGATTTTAAAGAAGTTGAAAACCAAATAGGGGAGGTTTTAAGTGAAAAGTGAAAAGTGAAAAGTGAAAAGACGCCTAAAATTGGACTTTTAGTGTCCGTTCATTTTCACTTTTCACTTTTCCCCGAGCACTCGGGGTCACTTTAAAAAACAACCCCCTCAGTATTTTGTTACAATATTTGCGTATCCAGCCCTGCAAGGGCGAAATATATTAGCATAGTGTGAAGCACTATGAAAAAAAATCATTGAAAAATACAATGAAAAAATATTAAAATGATAGAGCAACCTTTAGTCAATAGAGTAGCAGAAAGCGGTTTAATAACCCTTAATTTGGAGGATTTTTTCCCGAAGGAAGAAGTTGTGGTTTTTGACATCAAAGACTATCTTTTTATGGGTTTAATTTTAAAAGAAAAGGATTTTAGAGAAGCATGTAAAAGCTTTAATTGGGCTCAATATGAGGGGAAACATTTGGTAATTGATTGTACAGCCGATGCCATTATCCCCGTTTGGGCGTTCATGCTCGTGACAGTCAACGCGTCTCCTTATGCCAAAGAGATTTTCCAAGGTGATGTGGAGAATTTTTATAAATCATATTACGCTAAAAAATTAGATTCATTCAACGGTGCAGAATATACAGGCAAACGGGTAGTCATAAAAGGCTGTTCTGATAAACCTGTGCCACCCGCAGCGTATGTTGAATTGACGCATAAATTACAACCTTTCGCTCAGAGTATCATGTACGGTGAGCCTTGCTCTACTGTGCCTATTTTCAAGCGGCCAAGAGTGGTATAGCATTTGAGACTCAGACTTGATAGTGTGTAGGATATAAGCACAAGTCAATGCCTTTTGATAACTATAAAACCAAATCGTAAAGTAGTAAATAACGTTTATTTTAATGAACCATACAAGCGTTTTACCAGCTGAGAAAACCACATTAGAGGGCTATTTTTCCAAGTTTCGCGAAAACATCATCGGTCAAAATCAGACTTTTGATAGCCCAAACGGGATACAACCCATCATTTATGCCGATTGGACGGCAAGCGGAAGGCTCTACAAAACCATTGAGGAGAAGTTGATGAATGAGTTCGCGCCATTTGTTGCCAATACCCATACCGAAACCAATGTATGTGGTACTTCTATGACTATTGCTTACCACAAAGCTCGTCAGATAATAAAAAAGCATGTAAATGCGGCTCCAACGGACTGTATAATCAGTTATGGTTCTGGAATGACGGGTGTAATTAATAAATTTCAACGTATTTTAGGGTTGAAAATACCTGAAAAACGTCGGAATGATTTTAACATCAAAGCTGCTGATAGACCCGTTGTGTTCGTTACCCACATGGAACACCATTCCAATCAGACATCTTGGATAGAAACCATCTGTGATGTAGAGGTAATTGCCCCCAATACTGAGGGGTTGGTAGATTTGGGCAGCTTGACTGTATTATTAAAAAAATATGAAAATCGGGCTTTGAAAATCGCGGCGGTCACGGCTTGCTCAAATGTAACAGGTATAGAAACGCCTTATTACGAAATAGCCGAAATGATGCATCAAGTGGGCGGATTGTGTTTTGTGGATTTTGCTTGCTCGGCACCTTATGTGAAAATAGATATGCACCCCCCTCAGTCCCGAGAGTCGGGAGAGGGTTATTTGGATGCGATTTATTTTTCACCACATAAATTTTTGGGTGGACCCGGTACTACGGGTATTCTTATTTTTAACGCAAAATTATATGACAATAAAGTACCTGATAATCCGGGTGGAGGCACTGTAAAATGGACAAATCCATGGCAGGAGCACGAGTTTATTGATAATATTGAAGATAGAGAAGATGGTGGCACGCCACCTTTTCTGCAAACTATTAAAACGGCTCTTTGTGTTCGATTGAAAGAGGAAATGGGGATTGAAAACATACTTAAACGGGAAGAAGAGCTTCTGAATATCATATTTAATGAATTATCGGACGTAAAAGGTATTCATATTTTGGCATCGGAGCACCAGCATCGCTTAGGAGTTATTTCATTTTATGTTGAAAATCTGCATTTCAACTTAGCCGTTAAATTATTGAATGATTATTTCGGCATTCAAGTGAGAGGGGGCTGCTCATGTGCGGGTACTTATGGACATTACCTTCTGGAAGTGGATAAAAATGTTTCGAAGATATTGACCGAGCAGATTAGTAAAGGCGACCTTACCAATAAACCCGGCTGGGTAAGAATGAGCATTCACCCGACTATGACGGATGATGATGTACATTATATTTGTGATTCCTTAAAATCGTTGATTGAAAACCACTCAAAATGGTGCGAAAATTATGTTTATGACGTTCACACCAACGAGTTTACTCACCTTCATTTTACGGATAAAACTGAAAAACAAGTGGAATCGTGGTTTAATTTGTAAAAAAAGTACAGTAAAAATTGAGAGTACATAAAATGGCTATTGCTTCCCTTAGAAGTAATAGCCATTTTATGTACAAAGTATAATACTAATAAATTTAACACTTCTGAACGTTTTACTTTAGTTAAGTTATGTACTTTTGTGATAACATTTAAATTGTATGTGGAAATATTTTTTTTTAAAGGAGAATGTCAAAATAAGGTGGTGGTTTAGTGTACTATGTAGTGATTACGTAGTGCCTTCAAAAAATGAAAGTATTGAGAGGCTGTATATTCGTTCAAATTTTACGGGGAGGTATGGTACTTTACATTGTTTTAAGAGTATTTTTTATAAAAAACTAATCTCAATTTTATGTGGCAATCATTTTTTTTGAAAGAAAATATTAAGTTGCGATGGATATTTAGTTTTTTATGTAGTATTTATGTAGTCGTTTTTTATGTGTTCTTAGAACCTTCAAAAAATGAATTGATAACATATCGATATCCACGTTATTATGACATATTCGGTATTTTATGCTATTTTATTGTTCTCATTTTTATGACTATTATTCTACCAAGAATTTGCTCTGATTTTTTTAAAAAAGAAACTTGGAATCTTAAAAGATTTACCTTTTGGTATATATCATTGGTCATTATTACTGCTTTTGTTGGTTTTCTATTTGATTTGTATTTTTATAGTTTAAAAGTTGATCGAGAAACGGTTGTAAAATATTTTTTTGATTATCAATTTTCAGTTGATTTTTTTACTGCTTTTCCAGTTTATTTGCTTTTTTTAGGCTATAATCCTAAAAAAATAACCTCGCCAAATGTAATTAATTCACCCATATTGAACGAAGTTATAAATGACAGTTTAACTGTTTTGCCACAAATTTCTTTTTCAAATCAATTTGAAAAAAATCTTCTAACTATTCAGTTAGAGCAATTGTACTATATTAGTTCTTCAGATAATTATATCGATATTTTTTACAAAAATGAAGATGGTATATTAAGCCGAATACTAATACGAAATACTTTGAAATGGATTGAGGAACAGTATGAAAATGTGCCTCTATTGTTCCGTTGCCATAAAGGATATATAGTTAATTGTGAAAAGGTAAAAGCAATAAAAGGCAATGCAAAAGGCTACTTTTTAATTTTGGATGAAGTAAATGAAAAAATCCCGGTCTCTCGAAATAAAAATGAAGACTTAGAAAAATTATTCCCACATTTATTGTAACCCCTATTTTGGAAAATTATACTGAGGGGGTATATCCTTTTTAAATGAACTTGAACAAATGGAATTATCCATTGTTTTGAGAGTATTTCTACTAAAAAACAAATTTCAATTTTATGTGGCAGACTTTTTTTTTAAAAGAAAATATTAAGTTACGATGGATATTTAGTGTGCTGTGTAGTTTTTATATAGTAGCATTCAATATTATTTTACGGCCTCTCGAAAATTCAAATTTCCACTTTAATTATCCCTTTTACTATAATTTATATGCATTATTGGGTTTTATAATAATACAAATAGTTGTTTTTATATTGTTGCCTAAATGTTTCCCATCATTTTATGCACAAAAAAATTGGACGTTTAAGAAATTTATAATTTGTTTTCTTTTTTGGACTTGGCTTTCGTCAATATTTGGGTTTATTTTCGATTATTATGCTTGTCATTTCAAAATTACTTTACCAATAATATATTCTTATTTTTTGGAATTTCAATTGCCATCTGACATTTTCATAGTTCTTTCTATATTAATCTTCTTTTTAATTCAAAATCCATTTACACAGAAAAAACAAATGGACATTGAAGGTAGTGAACAAGTAGTAAGTGAAAGCTCTAATTTAATACCTTCTTTGATTAAAATAACCGATAATTATTCTAAAAGTATTATAGATTTTGAACTTGAACAATTATATTATATTGCTTCTGCGGATAATTATATAGAGGTTTTTTGGAGTGAAAATAGTGAGCCTTTAAATCGGATAATGATTCGAAATACCTTAAAAGCTATTGAAGAAAAATATCAAGATCTGCCTTCATTGTTTAGGTGTCATAAAGGATATATTGTCAATTGTCAGAACGTCATTAAAGTGGAAGGCAATGCTAAAGGGTATTTTTTAAGCTTGAAAGATGTGCCGGATAAAATCCCTGTATCACGTAACAAAAAAGAAGATTTAGAAAAACTGTTGAGCCATTTGTTATAACTAAAATATCTTTCCTTTTTATCCCTAAAAGAGACATTTCATCCCTATTTAAGTCAAATTATTTTAATTCTTATAAATAAGATTCATTTTTGCATTGTCAAATGTGCAGCGCAACACTATTGCATTTTTACAATAAAAATTCCTATAGAAAATTACTTAACTTTTATAGCAACGTCCTAAACACTCTTTTTAAAACAACAAATCATAGTCACTTATGCTATTTCCATTCAGATAAACACATATTTTTTATGATTAAAAAATGGGTTTATTCTGATAAACCCAAAAAAAGGAATATGCCGAATTATCAATTGATGGTTCGGCTTTTTTGTTTTGCGTTTTATGGTTTTAATACTTTCCTATAAAACGTATCATCCACTCGCATACGAGGAAACGGCTGGGGTAAAAAATTGGCTGTAATAGGCTCAAAACCGTTTTTTTCGTAGAATCTATGAGAGGCTTTTAGCTTGTGAAATGTGCCTAAATATAAAGCCGTCATTTGGTTTTTAATGGCTTCTTTTTCAAGGTTTTGGAAGAGTAAAGCTGCGATGCCTTTATCCCTACCTCTATGTTCCGCTTTCACAAACATTTTGCGAATAGTGCCGAACGGCTCGCCGACATCAATCAGGGCTATTGTTCCGACTACTTCATCTTCTTCAGTAACAGCACACCAAAAATTACCGTTCCGTTGTTGATAAAAATTGGAGATATCTAATAAATCGGGTTGGTCTTCAAGTTTTACAGGCACTCCAAACTCTATTTGTTGGATATATGTAATGAGGTCAGTTATACCTTCTTGAAATTGGGGTTGGTATTCTTTGATTTTTATCATTGTTTTACGATATTTTAATGAAAAAATAAGCCGTGATACTGAGGGGGTATCACGGCTTGGATATTTTTTAATTGACATCAGAATTTTACTCCAATTCAATAATCAAATCATCTTGAGAGACCAAGGTTTTTTCACTCAAATGCACTTTTTTAACCTTGCCAGCCATCGGTGATGTTATGGTTGATTCCATTTTCATGGCTTCAATGGTGAATAGTGGCGCATTTATAGAAATAACATCGCCTTCTTTGACTAAAATGCGACTGATACTACCTTGAAGTGGTGCGCCTATGTCAAATTTGGTCGTGATTTTTTTATGAACGGCTATCTTCGTTTCAATTTTATTATCTTTTACCGTAATGGAGCGCGTTTGACCATTGAGCCTAAAAAATACGGTGCGCTCTCCTCCAAGATTTGGCTCTGTGACGTTGAGAAACTGAACAAGGATATTTTTACCTTTATCAATCTCTACCATTATCTCTTCATTGTGCTGTAAACCGTAGAAGAAAGCAGGCGTTGAAAAGTTACGAACAGCACCAAATTCCTCATAATGATGATAAAAGTCTTCATAAACTTTCGGATAAAGCTGCCATGAAAGGAAATCCAGATGGGTAACATAATCGCCGAATTTCTCTTTAAAATAGGCTTCTTCCTTTTTAAAATCGATGGGAGGTAGGTAATCATTCGGGTTTTTATCATTCGGTTTTTCACCTTTTAAAATGATATTTTGAATCTCTGCTGGAAAACCGCCCGGATTCAAGCCCAAATCACCGCGCATCATTTCTTTCACACTTTCAGGAAAAGCCAAAGTGCCCCCCCTCAGTAAAATGTCCTCTTTTGTCAAATTATTAGAAGTCATGAAGAGTGCCATATCGCCTACAACCTTTGATGAAGGCGTCACTTTTACGATGTCTCCGAACATTTCGTTCACGATATGATAATTGTCTTTAACGGTCTCGAATTGTGCCTCCAAGCCAAGGCTGCGGGCTTGTGGGCGCAAGTTAGAGTATTGCCCGCCCGGGATTTCGTGGTCATAAACCTCGGCAGTGCCTGATTTTAATTCACTTTCAAAGGGATAATAATATTCTCTGACATCTTCCCAGTAATTTGAAAACTGGTTCAGAGAGTGCAAATCAATTGGGTTTTCACGCTCATGCCCTTGCATCATGGCTACCATGGAGTTGAAATTGGGCTGCGAAGTCAATCCTGACACGCTCGCTATTGCCACATCAATCACATCCACACCCGCTTCAATTGCTTTCAAATAAGTTGCGGGTTGAATACTCGATGTATCGTGCGTGTGTAGGTGAATCGGAATTGATATATTATTTTTTAATTCATTGATTAAAGTCTCAGCTGCGAAAGGCTTTAATAAACCAGCCATATCTTTTATTCCTAAAATATGTGAGCCTTCATCTTCCAAGCGTTTTGCCATATCGATGTAATAGGCGAGGTTGAATTTAGGGCGATTTTTATCAAAAATATCGCCTGTGTAACAAATGCACGCTTCTGCAATACTTCCTGTGCGCTCTCTCACAGTGCGTATAGAAGTGAGCATGGATTCGATATTATTAAAAGAATCGAAAATACGGAACACATCAATCCCCTCAGTAGCAGCGTTTTCTATGAAATCTTCAATCAAATTATCGGGATATGCCTTATAACCCACGCCATTTGAGCCTCTCAAAAGCATTTGAAATAAAACATTCGGCATACGTTTTCTTAAAACTTGCAAGCGCATCCACGGGTTTTCTTTTAAAAAGCGCAAAGCGACATCAAAAGTAGCACCGCCCCACATTTCCATCGAAAATAGCTCGTGACCATGTGCATGGGCATAACTTTCAGCAATATTTTTCATGTCATAAGTTCTGACACGAGTAGCTAAAAGAGATTGATGGGCATCTCGGAAAGTTGTATCTGTATAATGTATCTGTTTTTCAGCTTTTAACCATTTTGCAAAACCTTCGGCGCCGAGCTCTTTGAGTTTATCCCTCGTTCCTTTTGGAGCGGGTTTTAGAGGGTCAAAAGCAGGTACATGCGGTGTTCTGAAAAGTGCGTTGCGTTTTTTATCGATAAAAGGCACATCAGAATTGCCGTTGACAATGACGTGCGCCATGTATTTCAGCACTTTTGTACCTCTATCTTGTCGGCGTGGCATTTTGAGCAATTCGGGATTATCAGCTATAAAATTGACAGTGCATTGCCCTTTTCGGAAAGTATCGTTGTGCAAAAGATTTTCAAGAAAGCCAATATTCGTTTTTACACCTCTAATCCTAAATTCACTTAAAGCCCTCAAAAGGCGTTCCGATGCTCCACCAAATGTGCGCCCCCAAGCCGTTACTTTCACCAGCATGGAATCGAAAAACGGTGAAATTTGCGCCCCTGCATATGCCGAACCCGCATCCAAACGAATACCAAAACCACCTGCTGAGCGATAGGCTATCAAAGTCCCATAATCGGGCTTGAAACCCTCTTCAGGGTCTTCGGTAGTGATACGGCATTGAATAGCAAAGCCTGAACATTCGATGTCCTCTTGCTTACCTATTCTGAGTGTTTTATGACTCAAATCGTAGCCCATGCAAATCAAAATCTGTGAGCGCACGATATCAATACCCGTTATTTCTTCTGTAATTGTATGCTCTACTTGTACACGCGGGTTGACTTCAATGAAATATATATTTTCATCTTTATCCACCAAAAACTCGACTGTACCTGCGCATGAATAATTGACATGTTTACAGATTTTGAGGGCATATTCGTAGAGTTTATTCTTGGTTTTTTGATGTAAAGTTAAACTTGGGGCGATTTCTACTACTTTTTGAAAACGGCGTTGCACGGAGCAATCCCGCTCGTAAAGATGGACTAAATTGCCATATTTATCTCCTAAAATTTGAACTTCAATATGCTTAGGATATTCAATGAATTTTTCAAAAAACACTGTCCCGTTGCCAAAAGCTTTTAAGGCTTCACCGCTGGCTTCGTGGTACAATTTGAGCAAATCTGCTTCTTGACGCACCACACGCATACCTCGTCCACCACCGCCTGCTACTGCTTTTACCATTACTGGAAAACCGATTCTACGGGCTTCGGAAAGGGCAACTTCGTCGTTATTTAAGTCAATGTGAGAATCTGGAATCATAGGCACATTTACAGCACCTGCCACTAATTTTGCCGCCATTTTATCGCCCAAAGCATCCATAACTTCGGGGGAAGGTCCAATAAACACAATGCCTTCTTCACGACAACGGCGAGCGAAATTGACGTTTTCGGATAAGAAACCATAGCCCGGGTGGATGGCATCAACGCCGTTTTCTTTAGCTACTCGGATGATTTCTTCGGCTTCCAAGTAGGGGCGAAGTGGCTCATCATTTTTACCGATTTGGTACGCCTCATCTGATTTGTAGCGGTGAAGAGAATAGCGGTCTTCGTAGGTGTAGATTGAAACCGTTTTTAAACCCAACTCAGAAGCTGCTCGTAAAACACGGATAGCGATTTCGCCCCGATTGGCGACCATCAGTTTTTTGAAACGATTATGTTGTTCTGGCATAATAAAAGATGTAATTGATAAATTAATTGGAAACTATTGCGCTGGTTTCAGATGGATAGGAAACAATAGTTCGCAAATTTATAGAACCCTCAGCTAATAATCAGCATCTACCCCTCAGTATTTTAATTAAAATGGGCAACATGTATGAAATGAAGAGAAAGAAAGGTTAATTCTCAAGATTGGTTGAAATTAAAAAATGGCAAAAGAATTTTATTCCTAAAAATGATAGCTTAAGCTCAATTTTTATTTTGTTAGAAAACCTCAACGATTATTTGGGTTGATTTATGCACTTTTAAATAAAATTTCAAAGTGATTTTTGAAAAATAAATTTGATTTAAATTATTGAAAATCAAATATTTATGAAGATTCAGGTATACTTATTTTGAGTTTTAATTAAAAAAATAAAGAAAAACCTTGCCTAATAAGAAAACCCTGATTATCTTTGCGTCGCTTTTGAAAGAAAGCTGTATTGACCCATGGTGTAACGGTAGCACGACAGATTTTGGTTCTGTTCGTTAAGGTTCGAATCCTTATGGGTCAACAAGGGGTAAGAACGCCGGTTTAGAGATTCGTCTCAGACTGGCGTTCGAATTAATACAGATTTTTTTCTGAATAAAAAAGACGGAGCCGCATCAAGTAGTTCCGTCTTTTTTTATTTGTAGCTCACACTTGATATTTAAAATCCATGATGGTAATTTTGGCGTAAATACTAACGTTCTTCTTTTTTTTGACTTTAACTTAATCAATAAATTATGACGTTACGGACAATTGATAAACGCTCTAACATCACACGTGAGGTTTTTAAAAATGAATATTTGATACCTCAACTTCCCATCGTTTTTACCGACCTGGCATCTCAATGGCCAGCTACTGAAAAGTGGACTTTTGATTATTTAAAACAGGAATATGGCCAAATGGAAGTACCCGTTTATGATAATGATTTTCATAAACCGGGCAAAGGTTATATGAAACCAACCTCAAAAATGCCTTTTGCCGCTTATTTATCTCTGATTCAAAAAGAACCCACTCAGCTGCGGATGTTCCTTTTTAATATTTTTCAACATGCCCCAGAGCTTTTAAAAGATGTGAAAACACCTACGATTATGGATGGTTTTGTGAAGGAATACCCTTTTATGTTCTTTGGTGGGGAAGGCAGTTTTACGCCCATGCACTATGATATTGATTGTTCGTCGGTATTTTTAACGCAATTCCAATCGCGTAAGCGGGTTATTCTTTTTGCACCTGACCAATCACCTTTTTTATACCAATATCCGTTTACAGTTCAGAGCCCAGTCAACGTTTTGAAACCAGATTATGATAAATTTCCTGCATTTAAAAATGCAGTGGGTTATGAAATCATTTTGGGGCACGGAGAAACACTCTTTATTCCGAGTACTTATTGGCATTTTATTGAATATGTAGAAGGTGGCTATTCGCTATCATTGAGAGCCAATGATAGTTGGAAGACGCAGTTGAAAGGTTTGTGGAATCTCTCCAATCATTTTGTGATAGATAAAGGCATGAATGCACTGTGGGGTATGAAATGGAAAATATGGAAGGAGGATTATGCACAACGTAAAGCTTTGGATTTATTGACTGCGGTGACCCCCTCAGTATAAGTTGGTTATTGATTATTAGTTGTTGGTTATGGGTTTTAACTTTAAAAATCAACAACTAATAATCAATAATCAATAATCAATCAATGTGCATCCTCCATCGCCGCTTTTGCTTCTTCTGAATCAGCTTTTTTAGCAGCGCGCCTTACCACAAATATTAAAGGAAAAACAGCAATAAAAAAGTAGGAAATCAGCCTAAATGTATCCATGTAACTTAATAAATACGCTTGTTTATCCACTGCAAAACTGATTTGGCGATAAGCCATTTCAGTCGCGTTATAGGCATCCCCGGTTCGGGCTGTCATATTTTGCACGGCGTTATTAAAACGTTCGGTAAAAGCTGGATTGGTTGCATAAACATTAGCGACCAAATCCGCCCGATGTTGAGCAAAGTGGCTGGCAACGTAATTATTAGCTAAAGCAATACCGAACGCGCCTCCGAGTTGCCGAATCATATTGTTGATGGCAATCGCACTTGGATAATCTTTCGCGGGTAATCCTGACACCGCTTGATTGATAAGTGGCAATTGCATCATCGAAATACCGAATGTACGTAAAATCAAAACGTAAAAAAAGTCAAATCGATTGGCATCCCCATTCATAGTGCCGCCATAAAACCCGAAAACGATGAATAATAAACAACCCACAACGATAAAAGGCGTGGGTGAAGCGCCCTTTGCCATCAATTTACCAATCACTGGAAAGAGAAAAACACCCACCAATGTCGGAAATAAGATAGCTAAACCCGTTTCATAAGGTGTAAAACCATTAATCCGTTGCACCAAAACGGGAAATATATAAACCGATGTAAAAAGCCCAATGCCCAATACAAACGATAAAATATTCGTAAATGCCAATGTTCTATTCTTTAAAATATCTAAACGCACAGCAGGGTTGGGGATGGTCAATTCACGCCAAATAAAGCCGATAGTGCCAAAAAATGCCACGACACTCAACACGCTAATCGTATTAGAGGCATACCAATCTTCGGATTCGCCCCGCTCTAAAACGTACTGGAGTGATCCAACAGCCATCATTAGAAGTAGAATTCCTGAATAATCAATTTGGATATTGGCTTTATTTTTACCTTCATCAGGCTTTTTATCAATAAAATTCCATGCTAAAAAAGTAGCAATTACACCAATTGGAAGGTTGATAAAAAATATCCAAGGCCAGTTCAAATGTTCCATAACCCAACCGCCCACTGTAGGGCCTAAAGTGGGACCCATAACGACGCCCATGCCGAATATACCACTCGCAATGGCTCTGTCTTGGGGTTCAAACGCATCAAATAAAATGGCTTGTGAGGTAGAAAGCAATGCACCACCGCCGATGCCCTGAATGAATCTCCAAAATACTAAGGTCACGAGCGTACCCGATTCACCACACATATAGGATGCAATGGTGAATAGTATCATTGAAAAAACATAGTAGTTTTTACGCCCAAAATAGTTCGCTAAAAAACCCGTCAAAGGGATAATGATAACGTTGGCAATGGCATAAGATGTAATGACCCACGCTACATCTTCCACATTTACCCCCAAACTTCCCGCCATATTGAACAACGCCACATTCACGATGGACGTGTCCAATAATTCCATAATCGCCGCCGAAATAGTAGTCAGAACAACCACAAATTTTGCTACACCTTTTAATGCCATAATGATTTATAGTTTGTAGTGTATAGTTTATAGTTTATTGTGTTTAGTCTCTATAAACTAAATATTATAAACTATACACTCTTTTTTTTAATTAATCGGCACCACCACATCTACACTCATTCCCGCTCTCAAAGGTGTTTCAGGATTATTTTTATCCGTTAAAACGATGCGCACAGGCACACGCTGAACTACTTTTACGAAGTTCCCAGTCGCATTATCAGGTGGTAAAAGGCTGAATCGGGCACCCGTAGCCGCCGAAAAAGACTCAATTGTACCTTCAAAATCCTTGCTTTTATAAGCGTCGACTTTCAATTTTACCTTTTGACCCACTTTCATTTTAGCTACTTGTGTTTCCTTAAAATTGGCTACAACCCAAATGCTGCTGCCATCCACAATGCTCATCAACGGCTGTGCAATATTGATAAATTGACCAATTTGGACATTTTTCTTTGAAATGGTACCACCAATTGGTGCAGTGACGACATAATATGATAATTGCAATTTGGCTAATTCCAATTCCGCTTTGCGCTGCTCCACTTGCGTTTGAGCCAAAGCTACTTGACTTTGAGCCGCTGACACTTGCGATTGAACAGCACTTTTTTGACTGCTGCCTATATTGATTTGCTTACTCGACACATTTGCTTGCGATTGCGCTGCCAAAACTTGCTTTTCAGCCACATTTAAAGCCGCTTCTGCTGATTCTTTTTCAGCTTTTATGGCATCAAATTGCTGTTGAGTAGTTGATTTTTCTTTTAAAAGTGCGGCATAGCGATTGTACTCTTGAGTCGCTTTCCAAATTCTGATTTTAGCCGTTTCAACGTTCGCATTAGCGGTAGCCACGGCAGCGTTTGCAGCTTCTACACCTGCATTTGAGGCTTGCAAACTCGCTTCACTTGTATTCACATTCGCACCCACAGCGCTTCTATTGGCTTGAATCAATGCCACATTTGCTTCCGCATTTTTAACGTTGATTTCAGCTTGCATGACGCGCAACTTTTGGTCGCGGTCATCAATTTTGAGGATAGTATCACCCATTTTCACAACTTGATTGTCTTTCACCAAAAGCTCAGTGACGTAGCCTGACACTTTGGGTGCAATAGGGATGATATTGGTCTCCAATTGTGAGTTTTCGGTGTCTTCATTATTCATCATAAAACTGATTTTGGTGTAGGCATAATAACCCACCAATAACAAAACTGCTCCAAGGATGAAAGGCATGACCTTTTTCATGTTTTCTATATTTAGAATTGAAATAATCGTTTTTTTATTAAAAATACTGAGGGGGGCATGAGTGATAAGTGATGGGTGATAAGCGATATTAAAAAATAGTTACTTAACTCTCATCACCTATCACTCATCACTCATCCCTCATATCTCTACTTTCCCACTGCTTTTAAAAGTTTATAATAAGCCAATTCTGCATCAGCTTTAGCCGTTTCTAAATTTATTTTAGCTTGTAAAACGAGGAAATCAGCATCTAATAATTCGCCAATTGTGGATAGTTGGTTATTATATCTGTTTTTCATAACTCTTTGGTTTTCAATACTTTGAATTATGGTTTTTTCCATTAGTTTTATCTTTTCAATGGCGGTTTGGTAAGCAAAATAATTGCTATTCACTTCCATTTTAGCGGCATCCGAAAGCTGATCTTTTAAAAGATTGGCTTGCGCTACGTTGGCTTGCGCTTCTTGAATTTGGTATTTCCCTGTGTAAAGATTTGTCAAATTATACGATAAGCTAATGCCAATATCCCAAGTGCCTTTGAAAGTAGCTGCGGGGGGAAATACCCGTTGGTTTGGATTATTATAATAGGCATTTGCCCCTACGCTTACGGTTGGGTACATGCCTCCTTTCGCCACTTCTACCATTTTATTGGCTGCTTGAGTTCTCAAGTCGGATGCAGAAAGGTCAGGGCGACCGTTGATACCACTTAAATAGGTATTCAAATCACCCACCGTTTTTTCAGAAAAAAGGGTATTTTTATCCAATTCAAACTTCGTCTCAGTTGGCAAACCCAAAAGCTGGGCTAAATTAAAATTAGCCACTTCGATGGCATTATTGACTTCTTTTTGAGTCATTTCAAGTTGAGAAACGGCTAATTCTGCCTTTAATTGGTCATTTTCTAAAGCAGTGCCTTGTTTCACAAAGTTTTTAGCATCGTTGAGACGACCCCTCAGTACATTGATGTTTTCTATTAAAATATCGCGAGAAGCACCGAGTTTGTAGAAATTGTAATAGGCGGCGACGATATTATTTTTTACCTCAATTTTATCTTTATCCACATCCAACGCGGCCGCTTTTTCTAAAAATTGCGATGATTGGTAAAAATTAGTCGCTCTCAAACCCGAAAAAACGATTTGATTCGCGGACAAGCGGTTCGTGAATTGATTAATTATTTGGGGAACCTCAAATGCTCCCAATACAAACGGGTCAACATTATTACTCAAATGTGAATATGCACTATTCAAAGTTACGGTCGGAATTTGAGCATTGTAATATTGCAGCTTTTTGGCTTTAGCAATATCTAATTTTGTTCCCGTCACTTTTAGTTGTTTGCTATTACTCAAGCCGAGTTGGATGGCTTCGTCGAGTGTCAGCGTTTTTGTCGTTTGAGCAAACGATAAAAACGGAATGGCGAGCAAAAAACTAAAAAGGAGGTTGTGTCTTAGACTTCTCATAAAATTAATATTTGATATATAATTATTCAAGCGATTGATTAATGCTTGGTGTAAACGGCTTATCTGTTTAGTATTTTTTAAGAGTGCCCCAATACTGAGGGGGTGCAAAAAAATTATGGATTGATTAGCAAATGGGATTTTACCATTTGATTCAGATGCGATTTTAAACGTTTTTTAATATCATCATCAAATATCTCATTTTCATTTACTTTTTGTAATACTTTTGCTGAAATGCAAGGTGTATTGACCATTTGGGAGATAGTGCCAAAAATAGAATTGAGCGTCATAATTACATCAATATCCTTTCTGAAAATACCTTTATCCTGCCCTTCTTCAATGATTTTACTCATTATTTCCCAATTTCCTAAAATGCCGTTCAAAATACGCTCACTGTGTGCGGGGCGTTGTTGAAGGCTCAATTCACGATAGATGAGTTTTGTAAAAGAGTTATCATTAAAAATTCTTTCAACGTAATGATTGATAATGGCACTTAATTTTTCCCAAGGCTCTAAATTGGATTCAAAAAAACCAATTAGCATTTCCCTTGACTTTGGCAATCTTTCATCAATAATCGCTTCAAAAAGCTTTTCTTTTGAGCCGAAATAATAGGCAATCATGGCGATATTCACTCCCGCTTCCGTTGATAACATTCGAGTAGAAACGGCTTCAAAACCATGTTTCGCGAATAATCGAGCTGCAGTTTGCAGCAAAGCCTCTCGGGCATCTATTTCGATTTTGGGCTTTTTAAAAAACATGAGTAGGTTTATTTCTATTAAAATTTTGATTTCAAGCGTAAAGTTAATCAATTGTTTAAATTAATTAAACGATTGATTAACTTTTTTAAAAATTTATTAAACAAGCACAATTGGATAAGGTTTTAAGTATCGGATGTTTTATTTAAAAAAAGAAAAGGTATCCTCAATCATCCTTTTTAAAAAGACATGATTAAGGATACCCCTCAGTATTTGAATCAATATTTATCGATTAATATCCTGGATTCTGTTTCAAAGCAGGATTTACGGTAAAGGCGAAAGTTGGTATTGGCAGAATGCGGCGATAAGTCTCTGCATTGGTTTTGAAGCCCCATTTGCCTTCAAATTTGCCATAGCGAATCATATCGTTTCTATGCCAGCTTTCAAACGCTAATTCACGGCACCTTTCGCTGTAAATATCTTCTAAGGTAACGGTTGTCCATGCTGGGCTGGTGGTTCGTTGTGCCCGTAATTGATTGACAAGCGATAATGCTGTAGCACCACCTGTGGCACCTCCCCCCCTCAGTATAGCCTCTGCTTTCATCAAAATGATATCCGAATAGCGCAAAAATGGTATATCATTATTCTGATTTCGGCTTGTAGAAGAAGCATCTGGGAAAAACTTGATATTGCGAATACCCATATTCCAAGCGATTTCATCATTGCCACAATCGAATAAAGTTGGGCTTTGTCTTAAAGTAATTTCAGGTATAATTTCCACTTGATAAGTCAAAGCGGCACTACCATCAGAGCCTGTATAGAATTGGTCATAACCTTTTTTAGTTGTTGTTACCATCAAAGGCGTGCCATCAGCATTAAATTGTTTGCCTACTAACCATTGTCTATTTCGGATATCGTTGGTATCTTTTGTAAAATGCGCATAAAACTCTGGTAATGTACTACGTGGCGCACTTGGTGTAAATGGTAAATTAAAACGCTTATTTTGAGAGCGTAGAACATCATAACGCGCATGATACATAAAGCCGTTTGTGCCTGGGAGTGCTGCCATTGCAGGGTCATAAGGAATTGCGAAGACAAACTCCTTCATAGCTGGACCATTATTAGGGTAAAACTGCTGCAAATAGCTAGCCCTTGGCTCAATTACATATTTACCAGAGTTGATAACTGCATCGCAAGCAGCAATACATTCGTTATATTTCGCTGTGCCTGTATAATATTCTGCATTCAAATACATTTTAGCTAAGAGTGCTTGCGCTGCAAAAGCAGTTGGTTTGCCATATGTGGTGCCATCAACAGTGGTACTCAAATTTGGTAAAACCTCTTTAACTTCCTTTTCAATAAAAGCAAAAACTTCTGCTCTTGATGAATTGGTTTTAGGTTCAAAATCACCATATTTTGTGATAATTGGCACATTACCAAACAAATCCATCCACATAAAATACGCAATCGCACGCACCATGCGCAACTCTGCTAACATTTGCGCTTTAGTTGTATTGGATTCAGGCATATTTTCACCTAAAATAGCCAATGCTTGATTGGTTGTGCCTATGATATTTGAAATCCAGTTCCAGTTACTTCCAGTCATACCGTGGTCAGGTGTCCAAGAGTGGTAGTGTGGCATCAAATACCCTTGATTATCATACCAGTTACCACCACGCGCGGGCATGATAGACTCGTCGGTGCTTTGTGATTGAATGAAATGATAATCCAATGCGAAGTTACCCCTCAGTGCTGCATACGCTGGGCCAGCCGCTTGAATAAATTGGGCTTGGGTTTTAGGGAAAACATCGGGTGTCAAAGCAGATGTGATAGGCGCATCTAATTTTTGACAGAATGGCATACTGCAAATAATGGCAGCCAATAAAGATATTTTTAAAACTATATTTTTCATTTTATTATATTTTTTGAAGATTTGAGGATTCGAGGATTTGAATATTTGAATATCTGAAAATTTGACTTATCAAATTCTCAAATATTCAAATATCCAAATCCTCAAATATTCAAATCCTCCCGTTTAAAAAGAAGTATTCAATCCCAACATAACAGTTTTTGTTTTTGGGTAAAAATTATTGGTATCAACGCCCGGTGCTATACCTCCTTGATTAACTTCAGGGTCAATGCCTTTGTATTTTGTCCACGTGAAGGCATTATTGACAGCGGCATATACTCTTATGGATTTCATAAATTTACTAATATTATTGAAAGTATATCCCAACGTTGCATTGTCCATACGCACGTATGAGCCATCTTCAACAAAACGGGAGGAAAACCTATATGAATTGACATCTTTAGAAGACTCAGAAGATACCTCTTTCAAAACATTTGTGAACTGAACAGTTGTAGGGCGGAACAAATCTGCTCTGGTTGCATTGAATATTTTATTTCCAAAAACACCTCTTATAAAGAGGTTTAGGTCGAAGTTTCCGAAACGCAGAGTATTTGTCCAACCCAATAATAATTTGGGTTGTGGGCTACCCAAATATTGATAATCTGCACCGATAGCGGGTGTTAGCGTCAATTCGCCATTCTTTTTATAGTACTGCGATACGCCATTAGCATCTTTACCCGCATATTTGAAAGAGAAAAACTGCCCCAATGGATATCCTGCCTTCAATATTTGGAGTGTACTACCTGTTTGTCCATTGCCTTCGGGTTGTGTTAAACGAACAGAGTCGCCCCCTGCAAATAATGGATTGCTCAAACTCACAATTTTATTCGTATTGCTCGCTAAATTGATACCAGTTGTCCAGCTAAATGTGTTATTACTGACGGGGGTAATATTGAGGCTTAATTCCACCCCTTTGTTGTTCATGCTACCACCATTGGCTACAATACTACCCGTAGGCACTAAGGCTCTATCTACGCCATAGCTGTATATCATGCCTGTAGTGGTCTTGTCGTATATTTCTAAGGTACCACCCACTTTACCTTTCAGAATAGAGAAATCTAAACCTAAGTTTTTGGTATCTGTTTTTTCCCATTGCAAATCTGGATTAGCTGCTTTAGTTGGGCCGAGAGCTGCAGTAAGAGTTCCATTATTATAAAATGAACCTAAACTACCTGATAAAAACAAGGATGTATAAGCATTAAAACCAGAAGAGTTACCCGTTACACCATAACTTGCTCTTAGTTTTAAGTCATCAAAAAGGCTTTGATTTTTCATAAACCCTTCTTGGCTGATGCGCCATGCCACCCCAACGGATGGGAAATAGCCCCACTGATTGTTTTTACCAAAAACAGAACTACCATCTCTACGTATTGACCCTTGCAATAGATATTTATCTTGAAAACTATAGTTCAAACGAGCAAAATCGGAAATTAGGCGATTTTGTTGGTATATGCCATCTCCGCCAAAATTAACTCGATAACCATTAATAGCATATGGATTACTTAGAGCAAAATTATTAAAACCAATATTATCAACAGGGAAATTGGTACTTGTTACTTGAAAACCATCGCCCAATGTATTATCTTGCCATGAATAACCGACCACAGCTTTGAGTATATGGCTGCCAAATTCTTTATTCCATGTAAAGAATGTTTCTAATATATTGTTGGTGTTTTCATAAGTATTCCGCACTGCAGAGCCATTTGTACCAAAGTTTTGGAGGAAATGTACTGAGGGGGGCTCTGGTTTATAGTAAAAGTTAGCACTATTGTATTGAGAATAGTAGCTGCCATAAAACTCACCATGCAATGATGTTGATTTTTGATGCGACAAGTTCAAATTATACGTCAAACCAAAAGGCAATGCTACTTGAGCCGTAAAAGCGCCAATCAAATTATTGAATTTGGTTTGGTCTTGCCCGTGTTCAATCATAGCCACAGGATTGAAATAGCCGCCAGTAGTGAAGTTTTCAAAGAAAGTACCATCTGAATTTCTTACAGGAGATACAGGTAAATAGCTTATCATTTGCCCCAGTACGCTGTTGCGTTGTGGTGTATAATCCGATTTTGTACTAGTGCAACATCCAGTTAATAATATAGGAATAAAGTCTTAACTTTGAGCTTAAAAAAGAGATGAAAAGTCCAAAGATAGAGCTTAGCGAATTACAAGGAAATATCTTAAAAAAGATAAATAATCAAAAAACGTCGTCCGTACGGGAAGTAGAAAGAGCGGGGCTGATATTATTACTGGGTGAAGGCTTAAGTAATATTAAAATAAGTGCAAGAACAGGCTTGAGTTGGGAAAAGGCACAACGATGGCGATATAGGTGGATTTCGTATGAAAGCATTTTTAGGGAGATAGAAAAAGATAAGAGCAATAAGCGCCTCAAGCATGAGATGGAATTAAAAATACGGGAGTGCTTGAGTGATGCAGCAAGGCCTGGTAGTCCTGGT
>JANPHO010000662.1:0-8689 GCA_031424515.1 Saprospiraceae bacterium | reverse complement strand
CGTTTTGATTTGAAAGCCGTTTTATTGACAATAGAATATTTAGGCATACCCCTCAGTAAGTACCAACCTTTTAACTTTTGATAGTGTCTATGTAGAGAGTAAAACAAATTATTTGTCAGGTAGATTTACTTATGAGATAAATACTGATGTGAATACCAATCTTTTAACATTAATATTTGTGAAAGATTAGCTCAAAATCCTTTTAAAACTTGAAAATACTGAGGGGGTATTCATTAACTTTGGGTTTATATTGTCATTTTAATCATCATCAAACAATTTGAACAATGCGCCCAACCAAATTTATCTTTTTTATAGCTTTTATCATTCTCTTTTTAATGAATTGCAGTACCACCAACAATAAAAGCAATCTCAGCAACAGTACATCCAAAGCAGGTATTTTAACGGGAGCTGATCAAGTGAGCATTTATTTGCCTATTTTAAAAGGTAAAAAAGTGGGTATGTTGGTCAATACCACATCCATTATTGGCAATAAATCCATTGTGGATAGTCTGCAATCGTTGGGCATTAATATTCAAAGGATATTTGGACCTGAGCATGGTTTTAGAGCCAATGCGAGCAATGGCGCCCACGTAGCCGATGAAATTGATGCTAAAACGGGTATTAAAATCGTCTCTCTCTACGGCACGCGCCTCAAACCCACCAAAGAAGATATGGACGCTATCGACATCATGATATTTGATATTCAAGATGTGGGTTGCCGTTTTTATACCTATATCAATACGTTGGCGGACATCATGGAAGCCTGCGCCGAAGCCAATAAAGAATTGATTGTTCTTGACCGCCCCAATCCCAACGGTTTTGTGGATGGGCCCGTTTTAGATATGAAATTGAAATCGGGCATTGGTAAATTCCCAATCCCCATCGCCCACGGCATGACCATTGGCGAATTTGCCCAAATGATTAACGGCGAAGGTTGGTTAGCGAATAAAATGAAATGTAAAATCAACATTATTCCTTTAAAAAACTACAATCATAACATGGATTACACCTTGCCTGTCAATCCATCACCGAATCTGAATACCCAACAATCCATTCTTTTATATCCGTCCCTCTGCTTATTCGAGGGAACAATTGTGAGTCAAGGGCGTGGCACGTATATGCCTTTCACTGTTTTAGGAAGTCCGAAATTAAAAGGTAAATATCCGTTTTCGTTTACCCCCCTCAGTATAAAAGGCATGTCAGAAACGCCTTTGCACCAAAATGAAGAATGTTTTGGTTTGGATTTAAGGAAATATGATATGACAGCTATCCGTAAAAAAGGCGTTATTAATATCCAATGGATGATGAATATGTACAAAGCTTATCCCGAAAAAGCCAAATTCTTCGACCGCACTTACAGCAAACAAATGGGCGATATTGATAAGTTAGCTGGTACTACGCTATTTAAAGAGCAAATCATAACAGGAAAAAGCGAAGCCGACATCCGTAAAAGTTGGGAACCACAACTATCGGAATATAAGGTGATGCGGAAAAAATATGTTTTGTACCAATAGTTAGTTTTTGGTTTGTAGTATTTAGTGTTTAGAAATGTATTCCTCTAAACACCAAACACTACAAACCAAAAACTATTTAATCATCATCTTTATCCTTTTTTACACTTTTTTTCACAAAAGCGGCGCGCACAGGCGCAGGCATTTCAGAATTCAAACCTTTAATAGATTTCCATAAAACATCATTGAATTCTCTTTCGGGCACAGCATCGAGTTCCGCTAAATTGAAATATTGTGAGCGGCGACTGAGCTCATTATCTGCCACATTGCGTTCATTGATATTAATAAGTGGTTCAACGGATTTGAAAGGTGTAAAATCTGGTTGAGATGTGAATGCCCGATACATTGGCGTTGCTGCCGCATCGTATTGACTCATGGGTGGCATACCCAATATCAATTCCATAGTCCGCACCATCGAACTTGTAGAGTACATTGTGTGATCAATATTCTTACGCTTGATATAAGGGCTAATAATATATGCCGTAGAACGGTGCGCATCCACGTGGTCAGCGCCATTTTGAGCATCATCTTCAATTATAAAAACAGCAGATTCTTTCCAAATCGAAGTTTGTGAAAGATGTTCCACAAAACGCCCGACTGCTAAGTCATTGTCAGCAACCGATGCTTTGGGAGAATAAGCACCTTTCGACATACCCGAAGTATGGTCATTGCCCAAGCGCACTGTATTAAAACGAGGCACTTGATTGATATTTAAAAGTGAATCGAAATCCCTTTCCCAATCTTTTTCACGGCGACTATCTTGAAAATTCATATCAAAATCATGATAATAAGTACAATAATGCCCATCGAGTGTTGCATAATTGGCTTTGTTTTCATCCGCAAACTCGCCATAAGTGCGGTAAGTGATACCATTGCGTTTGCAATTATCCCATATAAAACCTGATTTTGGGAAAGCCACTTTACGTGTACCTTCAAAATCATAATTTCCGCCTTTACCACCATAACTCGCTACCCACGTTTTTTCAACAAAATCATTAGCATATGCGGCGGTACTCCAATTATGTCCATCGGCGGAGACTTCGGCATCCACATAAAAGTTATCAAAAAGCACAAAATCTTTCACTATTTTATGTTGATTAGGCGTGACACTTTCAGGGAAGAGTAGGAGAGAGGTGTCACCATTACCCCCAGGTACATCTGCCAAGACTTGGTCATACGTCCGATTCTCTTTAATGATATAAAACACATATTTTATAGGTGAAACATCGCCCGTGCGCATAGGAATCGGATTCCCTTTCTCCCCCTCAGTAAGGGTCTCTTTTTCTTTGGTATAAGGCGTATTTTCATATGTCAATTTGGAATAAATGGCCAATTGCTTATCTTTTGGCACATCAATAACACTTAAAGTACCCAAAAATAGTTGTCCAATATATTGCCCACCACGATTATCTTCTTTTTTCTTAAATGGGCTGGGGCCGTTTGGATTAGCGGCAGAACTCATCCCTTTTCCATTGGTAACAAATATCTTTTTACCCAATACTTTCACGCTCGTTGGATACCAACCCGTTGGGATAAACCCTTTTGAATAGCTATTCCCCATTTTTTCAACGTTAAAAACAGCCAAACAATTATTATCAGCATTAGCGATATAAAGCGTTTTTTCATCTTCACTCAATGCTAAGCCGTTGGTAGTTGAGCCATTAGGAGCATTGGGATAAAGGGCTGCATTCAGCGTTTCCAACACCTTTTTGGTTTTTAAATCAATAATAGAAACGGAGTTATCCAACGAATTAGCCACAAAAAGGGCATCTTGTTTTTTATTTAAAATAATCTCATTCGGGTGGTCGCCCACTGCAATTTCAGTCTTTTTATCCAACGTTTTTAAATCAAAAACAGCAATACTTTTAGCACCCCAAAGCGATACATATATTTCATTCAAACTCTTTGAAATAACCACTGAAAACGGTTCAGTACTGAGGGGTATTTTTTTTTCAATCTTTAAACTCTGTGTATTGCACACATAAAGGGCAGAATCCTCTTTGGTAACTGTAAAAAGGCGATTAGTAGCATCATCCAAAGCAATACCCGCAGGACATATTTTACCTTTAGGCCAGGCCTTTCCAAGAATTATAGCAGTATCACGAGTGAGTTTTTGATTATCTACTTTAAAAATAACAACGGTATTATCATTACCTCCCGAAGCATAGAGGCGTTTTTCATCCGATGAAAAAGCCAAACCATACCATGCTTTAGCAATATCCACCTGCGATACTTCCTTGACCGTGCCTTCCGTTGAAAATAATTGGATGAAATGTTTTCCAACGCCATTATTGGTGACTGCCATGAGTTTTTTAGACGGCGATAAAAGGACATTTAAAGGCAAATCTCCTAATTGCAAACTCGTACCTGCGGGCGTCAATTTCCATTGATTGGGCAACGTAACGCGATTGCTTGAGAGCGTTTTATAGGTTTTATCGTTCTGAATGGATTTACTTTTTTGAGCTAAAAGAGAGCTACTACAGCAAAAAAAAGCTAAAAAAGTAAACATACAAGGGAAGTAGTGCAATTTTTTCATTTTAAAACATTGGTTTGAAAACATACAATAGATGCTCAAATATCGTGAAATACTAAGAGAATCCAAGAGAAATTTTCAAACCTTAATTTTAACTTAAAGTATAGTATTTAAAATAATCACTCACCCCATCTAATCATGACTCCTGTATAGAGCAAGCGATTAAATTGAATAAGTGATTATTTAGTAGTACCCCTCAGTATTTTGCACTTTTATTGCTAAAACTCCACTTTATAACTCAAAATCGGAATCAAAGGCGCTTGACGATAATACTTAATCGAATACGTAAAAGGATCATAATAGGGGCTTGAAACGTTTTCACGGTTGGTGACATTTTGAATATCTAAGGCAATGGTAGAAGTCATTTTAGCAAAATTCCGTTTTAATTTAACGCCAACATCGAGGCGCAAATAATAGGGCAATTGCAATTCAAAGGGTTTTGTGTAATCCAAAACGGTTTCATTTTTTAGTATTGAAGCTGCCAAATCAACGGGCGTTCTGCGCAATCCGCCTGTATTAGTGAATTTTAGATTCATACTGAAAGCACGGTTTTTGCGTTTCAAATCCCACTCTTTGCCCGCTACAAAACTATTGGCATAGTTGCCATTGAAAAGTGTGTTGCGCCATTTTCCGTCCAATGCTTGATATTTTGAATCATACAAAGAGCTCGATAAAAGAAAATACACCCCCTCAGTCATAAACTTCTCAAAGGTCACTTCCAGACCTATATTGCGCCCTTTCCCTTTGTTTTCAAAAATTTCAGCCGTAAATCCTTCTGTTAAATTCAATAATGAAATAGTGCTGTTTTGAGCCGTTCCGACCGGTGCATTGAACAGACTTTGATAATAAATCTCCGTTTTTAAGTGCAAATTGCCTTTAAACATTTGGTCGTATGACAATACAAAATGATGCGCTTTTGTAAAACCTAAATTTTTATTAGGCTCTGTAAAAGGCGAACTAACATCTTTTTGAACTTGTAAAAAATAGACACCCAAAGGTTGAATTTGAGAATGTAAACCATAACCTACGCTCACTGATTGACGCTCCGAAAGATTGTATTTTGCAGAAAGGCGCGGCTCAATCGATACTTTTTTATTCAAAGTCAAGTAAAAAGCGTGTAAACCTGTGTTGATTGACCATGCATCATTGGGGCGATATTGCCATTGCGCAAAGGTATTTGTCGTGACAGTTTTACCTTTATTATTAACTTGCTCAACCAATTTTTGTGCATCTGTAATCCAATCACTTTGCTTGAAATTAAAATCCAAAACATTGACGTACGTGCCCGCCCGCAGGAAATTTTGAGCATTGAATTTATGATTATAGACACTCGAAAGAGTGTATTTGAATTGTCGATGATTTTCATTGTAAATAAGGCGATTGCTATAATCTTTTTGAAATTCGTAATTAATGGTCCCATTTTCAGTTCCTGAAGCCGCAATGACGGTTTTTAAATAAGCATTTTTAAAAATCAAACTATGGGTCATGCCCATCGCACCTGTATTGGATTTAAAATTCCAACTATATTTTTTATCCAAATTCGTTTTCCATTCCAACGAATCCGCTTTACCAGCGCCCACTTGATTACTCAAACCGCCCAAACCAAAAAAGGTAAAATTGCCTAATTTGGCAGTTGGTAATGAAATATTAAAAGATAAATCTTGAAATTTAGTAACGCCACCGCCAATATTGACACCTAAATTACTCAACAACGAAAGAGTAGAATAACGATAGTTGACCAAGTAAGAGCCCTTTTTACTGAGGGGACCCTCGGTTGCCACATCAAAACCTAAAACCCCAGCTTGAAGGGTATATTCTCGCTTTTCAGAATTCCCTTTTCTCATTTTTAAATCAAAAACTCCCGATAAAGCATTGCCATATTCAGCCGCAAAAGCCCCCGTCATAAAATCCGAATTGGTCAACAGTTGCGAACTCAGTATCGAAACGCCACCACCCGACGAACCCACCGACGAAAAGTGATTCGGATTCGGAATATCCACGCCTTCCATGCGCCACAGCAAACTATTTGGCGCATTACCTCTGATTGAAATGACATTATTGCCATCATCTCCCGAAACCACGCCCGCATAAGCCGTCGCCATACGTGCAGGGTCGTTCACGGCTGCGGCAAATCGTTGCGTTTCATCAACTGAAAAAGTACGGCTGCTCACCACTGCCAACTCATTCAAAGCCTTCTGTTTTTCAATTTTAGCTTTCACTACCACCTCGTCGCCTTGCACCGCATTTTCCTCCATTTCGATATTCAAATCCACTTCTTTACCCGAATTGACGACGATATTATTTAAAACCACATCTTTAAAGCCAATAAAACTTATTTTTAAAGCATATTTACCGATCGGAACGCCTTCGATTTTGAAATTACCGTTGTCATCCACCACCGAACCTTTTAATGGATTGGTATTTAAAATGATGACATTTGCACCAATTAAAGGCGATTTTACTGCTTTGTCAGATACCGTTCCTTTGATGGTTTGAGTCAATTGTTGGGCAAAAAGAGCATTTGAAAAAATAAATGCTATAACAGTCGTGGTGATTCTTATTAGATTTTTCATTTTTGTTTAAATTTTTGATAATGAATATTTTATAAAAATTAGGCATCAGTCAACAGAGGACAGGCGATAGAACTAATGTGGTTTTTTTTAAAAAAAGAAAGAGCCGTTTTACCAGCCCTTTCTCCATGAAAACCCTGCAAAACCCGTAAATGGAATTCAGGAAATTTTTAACTTTATTTGGAGTTTCAATGACAAAAAGTACTCTGAGACACACCCCCTCAGTATTACCCCTAATTTGAGGTGAAAAAATGTTCCAAGTACCCAGTGCCGTGTGCCGCTCACCGCTTGTAGGCACATGGAACTAGGCACTCGGCACTTTTTTTAAAATCCCATTAGGGGTAAAATCCATCGAGCGTGTCTAAGGATATATTTTAATAAACCCGTAAAAATTTTGGAAAAACTAAACGATAACGCCACTTTAGAAGCCCTGCGACAAGGCAATCGGCATGTGTTCGACACCGTGTTTCGAGCGTATTATGAGCCGTTGTGTCATTATGCTAGCTCAATGACCAATGGTGACATGGACGAGGCCGAGGATATTGTGCAACAGACATTTTTAAAAATGTGGGAAAAAAGAGAGGAATTGACAATACTCTATTCCATCAAAGCATATTTGTACAAAATGGTGCACAATCGATGTCTGAATCATATTAGAAGTGAAAAAACCAAGACCAAATACAAGCAACACAATGCGATTTATTTGGATAATAATCATTCTTATCAGCATGAAACCGAGCGAGATGTGCATGAAAACGTGTTAAAAGCAGTAGAATCACTGCCCGACCAATGCCGACAAGTTTTTGAATTGAGCCGATTCGAAGAGTTGAAATACCGTGAAATTGCTGACCAAATGGGGCTTTCTATCAAAACAGTAGAGAACCACATGGGCAAAGCGTTGCGGATTTTGAGAGAGCGATTGGCGGAGTACATCGTTTCAATAATGGTCTATTTTTTAATGTTTTAAAAGAAAAAGGCGTTCAAATGACAGAATTTTACGATAATATAGATGATATTTTAGCTAAAAAACTCGCCAATGAAACCACGGCAGAGGAAGATACCGCCGTGCAAAATTGGTTAGAGAAATCACCCGACAACCCTGCGTATTTTAAGGAGTTCACGTGGCTTTGGGAGCAGACACAAGCTGCCAAAAAGCAGTCGCACCAAAAGGTAGATACTGAAAAAGCCCTTGAAAAATTACACACTGAAATGGATGCAGCCCCTCGAATGCAGATCGTTAAACCGTCTTCAAAAATCTTTAATCTGAGTTTTTTCATGAAAGTTGCTGCTGTTTTTTTAATCGCTTTGGGTATTTATAATCAATATTTTAAAACCTCAGATGTCCAACCTGCTCAGGCAATTGTGGCGTCTGCGCAACCTTTGACAGATACCTTGACGGATGGTTCGGTGGTGACTTTGAATAAAAAATCGGGTTTGACATTGGTTGAGGGTTTTAACAAAAAAGAACGCCGCATGAAGCTCACGGGCGAGGCTTATTTTGAGGTAGCGCACGACGCAACACGCCCTTTTGTGGTTGAAATTCAGAATGTGGAAGTCATGGCTGTGGGGACGGCTTTTAATATTGATAATGTTTCGGATGAGCGTTTTATCACGATTTTAGTCACCGATGGTAAAGTCAAAATTGCGGCTATCAAGCAGATTGAATATGCTAAAAAAGGCGAAAAAGCCATTTATAACCGTCAAACAGGCACTATTTCAATTGAAAAAAGCACTACTGACAACGCACTTGCCTATAAAACCCGACAATTCCACTTCGACGAGACCCCCCTCAGTAAAGCGGTCGCTGAACTGAGTCGAGTGTATGAAACGCCCATTTTAATCAAAAATAAAAACCTTGAAAACTGTCCTTTGGTGGTAGATTTTGATAATAAAACATTGGATGAAATACTCATCGTCTTGGCAGATACTTTCTCTTTTTCAGTTGAAAAAAATGAAAACGGGGTTGTTTTAACAGGTGGTTCATGCAAGTAGTGCGGAAAAACACTTACCGATAAAAGTTTAAATTTAAAAAGGAAAATGAGTTAAGCACGACGTTATTAAAAAAAAATAGAAAA
>JANPHO010000661.1:0-5638 GCA_031424515.1 Saprospiraceae bacterium | reverse complement strand
AACAACCAAGCACTAAGTACCAACAACTAAACATTAATAACCAATTCTATAGTTTGTACAGCCCATTGAGCTGTTTTTTCTGCTGTATCCTCTTGCACAGGATCTGGTCTTCCTACGGCTTTTGCGCCCCCTCTTGTATCGGTAGGTGGGTCTAAGTCCAATTGTTGCAATAAAGTAATATTAAAAGGTGCATCTGAGATGTAAACTTTCAGTAAATTACTGAATTTGCTCCAACCAAAAGATTTAATGTAAGGTAAAAAACTTAAAGGCATGGTACTTCCCCAAAGTTCAACAGATTTACCCGCTTCTAAGGGCGATGCAATAGAATTTTGGTTAATGTAAGTGCAATCAATACCAAACCGCTCTCCTAACCAAGCCGAAGCTATGTAAAGCGTTGATGCGCTGGTATTGGTAATTTTAATGGCAATTTCTTCTTTTGAATAAAAAACATCTTTAATATTAGAAAAACTGAATTTGACATCTATTTTACCATCTTTGGGGGCATAAACAACGCCTTTACTATCTACAATATCAACTTTTATCTTACCCAATAAATCCTTACCGCCTGTTTTGTTTTCATGTTGTTTCACAAATTCCCAACGGCTGACGGTGGTTAATTGACTTAATATATCTGAAAAAGCGGAATCTAAATCTTTATTTGAAACCTGTTCCGCCAGAGGTTTATCTTTATCGGTCGGCTTAGCCATGAATATTTGTCCCCCCTCAGTATTGAGCACATAATCCGCTTCGGAGGGTGATTTTACGGGAATAACCCCGTTCAAATCAAGCAAAGCAGCATTTTTAGTGCTAAAAGTAGCCCATTCCGCTGCAAAGTGCTTACCAATGTAGGCAACTTTTAAGGGCTTTTGCAGCAGTTTTTTAATAAGGCATTTATACCCTTCTTGCTTATTTTTATTAAAAATGGGCGGTGCCACTCCAGCCGTGCCTGCTTTCATTTGTCGAGCCTCTTCTGCTTCGTCAAATCCAACAACGCAATAATCAGAAAAGACCTTTTTAATATATACGGAAGCTGTTTGAGTGTCATCTATTTTAGCCAATAGCTGAATGGGCTGCGCATCGGTTGGCTCTGGAATGCCATAAATGGCACCCATATCAATTTCCCATTGCTTTTTCGAGTCATTGTAAAACAGATTGGTTTCAATCCCTTTTTGCTGAACTATACCACCGAAAAAAGGCTGAAATATGGATTCTTCGTAACTATACACTTGCGGAGATTGGCGGATATTTTTCTTTGAACCGCCATAATATCGATTCAACCTTTGATAAGCCAAACTTCTAAAATCATAATAAGTGACTTTTTCATTAGTCGCTCTCAAAACATCAAGAAGGCTTTTGGTAAATAATCCCGTCCCACCCGCTTCCCAAGCCGGCTCATTGCTACTGGCGGCTGCCAAATGCACGTGGTTGCCTTGCGGGAAAATTTCATCCAATGAATCACCCATTGTCACTGTCTTTTTAACAGCGGCTTCTTTTAATTTATCCGCAAAAATGAAATCTGACCATTGACGAACAGGTAAAATCAACTCTGGCATCCGCGATTGCTCAGTTGGATTAGAAGCCAAAGCCGTAGCTGTGCGTTTCATTGGACCTTCGCCTTCTGGAGGATTCACGTCACCTAAGCCCCGGGTCGCATCGCCGCTGTGGCAACTATCAAATACCATCACAATATGGCTTTTTGTAGCCGTGTACAATTCATGAATTAGCCACCGGATTTCTTTGTCCGATAGTAAATTGCGTCCGTCGAGAGTCGTATCATGACAAGTAATACACTCGATATTGTCATTTAAAGACGAGCTTTTGAATACATCATTGGCTTTTTGCCGTACGCCATGGCCTGAAAAATAAAAAAAAGCGACATCGCCTTGTTTTGCTTGTTTCAGATGGGTGCGGAAATTATTGACAATGGCATCACGCGTGGCTTCTTGGTCAATAAGGGTTTTGATATTGGCATCGCTGCTGTGGGATTCTGTGAGGTAAGTTTTGACGCTGTTAACATCCGTCTCACAGGCATTTAAGCCACGAATGGCTTTGTATCGGTTGATACCGACAAGTAGGGCAAATAATTTCATAGGTTTGGGTTATAGGAGTTAAAATAATATCCCCTTAGTCTCGATTCGTTGGATGATACTTTAGGGGTTTTTGGGTTAAAATTAGCAACGTATGTTTTCTTTTGGTTATCTATTTTAACGCTGACAAATATAATCCTTTTTTATTAAAATCCTATTTTATGGCATCTAATATCCGCATTTTTGAATTATAGTTATCCCAAATGGCTTCAAACTCTTCCTTTTGTAGCTCCATAATCTTCAATTTCACCCCTTCTCTCAATTTTTTGTCTTGCCTAAAATCTTCGACTTCCAGTTTTTTACCCAATATCTCTTCTTGTTGGATGATATATTTTTTATAAAAAGGCGCTTCTTTCAAGGCTTCAATCGACTCCTGAGTTAAGTTCGGAAAAGTTAGTGTCAAATCCCTTATTTTATCGTTTATTTGGGCTGCATATTCATCTTGAAGTATCTCTATTTGGCGCTCTTTATCCAGTTTTTGCTGCTTTTTCACAGCTTGTTCTTCTTTAGCATCCGTAAAATCTTTCCTCAATGCCTCAATAAAAAAGCCCGATAAATTTTTTACTTTACCTTCCTGTGCCGCCCGTTTGGTCACACGCACTGCTTTGCTCAATTGCACTTCTGAATATTGGTTCAATTCAGTTAAAAATACTGAGGGGGATACCCCGAACTCCCCTACCACCACATTTTGGAACTGAATAAAAAGCCTATCTTTTTCCCCTTGTTGGTTATTAGGCAGCGTTTCCGCATCCTGATTTTCAATAACCGTTACTTCCAAAGGCAATTTTAAAATATCACTTTGCTGCCCGAGTAATTTTTTGTTATTTCTACTGTCTTCTTTATTTTTTGATTTAAAAATAAAAAGCAGGCTCTCCACTTTTTTACCAATTTTTTGCTTTTCAATATGCGTTATCGTCAAGTCGGTGTGCTGATTAATATCCCGAAAAGCAGGTTGAATGACTTTTTGATAAAAATTGGCAAAAAGCGGATATTCCGTTGTAATTTCAAAAATGCGTTTCAGATAGTCAATATCAATACTCCGTTTACCAATGCTTTCATATTGCTTTAAGTGCTCATAAATCCTAAGCGTATAACTGCTTTTAAATTTGATGATATTGCGCATATCATAAGTCGTAAAACGGCTTTTCAACTCCAAAAGCAAGGGTTTCATCTCGGGTTCGATTGAAATATCCACGTATTCATTGGCTTCTCTCCTATTCTCGTCGAGCATTTCTTTCATCACATCAGCTTTCCTAATGATGTGAAAAATCTGCTCCCGTATTGCCCCATCATGTTCATAATTAACATAAAATTTTTTGTTCATCAAACTGCGCGTGGCTTGCCTCAGCATGTCATAAGCATCCCCATTATTGATGTCAAATTCTTTTATGATATCCCTCAGATAAATCCGATATGTCCTAAAATCCTCGTCTTTATGGTGTATTTCGCCCAAAACAGTGGTAAAAACGCGCGTTTCCCAAATATCAAAACGATACCGAGCTTCAATGAGGTCATTTGCCTTTTTTATCAGTTTTACCCCTTTGTTATTTTTCGTTTTAGTACTCATAACCTAATAATGGTTGATATTTTAGAACTATAACCAGAAACGAAAAGATTTGATAATTCACCTTATCCACGTTCGTTTTTGGTTATAGTTAATGCTTATTTGGTGCCTAATATTTAACTTTTCTCGCACAAACAAGATTTGACTTCGTTTTTAGTTATAGTTGAGGACAATCGGTGGGTTTAATATCCCATTTAGTTCGTTTGTGGTTATAGTTTGTGGTTATAGTTGGGTGATTTCAAACTTCATTAAACCCTCTATGCTGATAAAAACAAGTGCTGCTCACCAATAAGAATGCATTTAAAAGTTTTAAAAGACGTATTTATTGAAAGCTATCACTCTTTTTACGCCGCAAAATAATCAAATATTGGAATTTAGTTCGTTTTTGGTTATAGTTTTTTCGTTTTTGGTTATATTAATATTCGTTTTTAGTTATAGTTCGTTCGTTTTTAGTTATATTAGTATTCGTTTTTGGTTATAGTTTTTTCGTTTTTGGTTATATTAGTATTCGTTTTTGGTTATAATTAAGCCCATAACTAATTTAAAATCAATTAGTTATGGGCTTATAAAAAACAAAAGGAATAAAAGGAAAATAAAAAGATTAAACAACAACTAAAAGAAAATTTGATGATGATGAATATCTAAGCTGTTCGTTTTTAGTTATAGTTCGTATATTTAAAAATCAAAAAAGCTTTTTTGAAAAAGTCTTTTCGTTAAAGAGCACTTTATATTGAACGGATTTACACGTTTTTATAGGTATTTAGCAATAATTTAAGAATTTGACCTCTCACGGTTGAAAAATTGTCATCGGCATCTTTCCGTATTTTTTCAAATAACCATAAAGGCAAATCAATTGCAAATCGGTGGATTTCTTCTGTGTTTGTTTTTTTGCGCCCTGCTTTTTTAAGTTCTCTAACGGGAAGCACTGTTTTTGGGCTTTTTTCCACTGTTTTTGGTTTTTCAATTTGGCTTTTCGGTACTTTAGAGGGTTTAGGTAAAAGCTCTACTTCTTGCTCTCCCCTTATTTTTTGAGCCAAAGCATCAAAATCTATATCATTATCTATTTTGGGTTGAATTTTTTTTACTGTTTTCATATCTTTTCATATTATTTTAATAAAAATATAATAATATTTATAATTATACAAATCAATATAAATGTTTACAATTACTTACAAATAAAATTGCAAATATTTATATTGATTTGTATTTTTTTATAATTTAAGTAAATTGAGAAAGACTGAATTTTTATAATTGAAGAATTTCAAAATATTACTGCAACAGCGTTTCGATTTCATCAACCAAAAGCTGAACTTCTTCTTTTGCTTTTTCATCTTTGTATTCCAACACACTCAACCCCTCAGTAAAAGTATCTTTGTAAGCCAATCTATCAAACAAGCGGCTACCCAATAAATGGATATCATAACTCTGAACAGCTTCTTGAATTTCGTTGCTTAATCTGTTCCTTTGTACTCTGTTTATGATTACAGCACCTTTCACATTACCGCCCATTTCTTCTTTCATTCTTTTTATCTCGCGGTACTTCTTGAAGAAGGTTTCAAAACCGCGGTAATCAATCAAACTGGGGGTAATGGGAATCAAAACCAAATCACTCACACCAATCATGTACTGGGCGAGTTCTGATAGCTGGGGTACACCATCTATCACCACAATATCAAACTTACCTCTAAGCGTCTTAATTTCGCTTGTAAACTGTTTTTCAGAGATACTTACAACCGTTACTTCTGTTTCTGGCTTGTCTCTATTGTCTCTCCACTCGGTTGCTGACCTTTGTTCGCGGTCGCTATCCACCAAGCAAACGCTGTATCCTTTTAGGGCAAAGCCCACCGCTACATTTACAGCGATGGTGGTTTTACCTACCCCACCTTTCAAGTTGGTTACTGAAATGACCATATTGTATGTAAATATTTATGATTAAAATTGTATAGTTAATATTTTAATTGCAGAATTGCAATTAAATTTATATTAA
>JANPHO010000660.1:0-4810 GCA_031424515.1 Saprospiraceae bacterium | reverse complement strand
TTTTTCGAGTCCAGCGGACTCGTACATAAACGTCAATTTTTAGAACCAAACAACTGTAGTAGGGTACTAAGTTTTTACTTTTTATTTTAAAATGAAACACATTCTCCTCAAACAGCATAATTTTACATTTTATCGTTTTACTTAAAATTAAAATTATGCGCCTATTTTTATTCTCATTTCTCCTTTTTCTATCCACCACGGCTTTTTCACAGAAAGTGCTCCGATTGGATACGCCTAAAAATCCTTCAAAAGCGCAGTATTTAATAGGTACGCGTATTATTTTCAAATTAGAGAAAAATAAGGAAAATGATATTTGGTATTCTGAAATTATCAAGGATTTTGATATTGATAGAGGCTTAATCATTTTTGATAGTTGGGAGGTGCATTATCAAGATATTATCGGCTTGCGCAATCCTTATGCGCATAGAGGAGCGAAAGTAACGGCGAAAATGCTGGAAGGTTTTGGTCTCGGCTTAATCGTTTTTTCCACCTTAGGCAGGGTAACAAAAGATTGCCCTAATTGCAATGAAGCCCTCGTGGTAGGTGGAGGTTCGCTGCTCATAGGATGGATTATCGATAAATTGACGGGCGTGAAAAACTATAAAATAGGAAAACGAAACAGATTACACTTATTGGATTTATCGTTCAAGCCTGCTGCGCCTGCTCGGGTGTGAGTGCATATTGAACTTTTTTAGGCATTAATTTGCTGTTTTTGAAGAGAATCAATAATTCTAAAAAAGGATTTGTTGAAATTAAATGTAATAGTCAGATAGTCGCTTACGCTCCGTTTAGCCACTGATTACACTGAAACCGACTGATTTTACACTGATTTACAAGTAATTATTTTTTAAAAATCTGTGTAGATCAGTAAAAATCTGTAAAATCAGTGGCTAAACAGAGCGTAAGCGACTATGTATAAGCAATTAAATTTAGATAAAATGTTGGTTCAAGATTATGTTGAAAATTATGGTGGCTCCGTTAGTTTAGAAAGCATCCGAGTCAGCGAATTGATTGAGCAAATTGTAAAACTCAATAAAATGATAGATTTGCATGAAAAATCATCCAGAGATAAGGCTATGATTATGCAGTATAAAGCCATGAAAAAGGAGTTCGTTGTTGAATTAAAAGGGTTACTGAAAAGCCTCCAATTCAATGTATCGGACATCGTATAAGACTTATTTCACCGCATCAAATTCCCCACACGCCATACTTCCTCGAAAGAATTATACAATGGAATGGGTGCTAATCGAATCACATTGGGCTCTCGCCAATCGCAAATCACACCGTTTTCAGCCAAGTAATCGAAGAGTTTTTTACCATTATTATCCGTTAAAATGGACAATTGGGTGCCTCGCTCGCTGGGTACTGAGGGGGTAATTGTTTTAAAATTCTGAGAGGATTGTTTTAATAAAAACTCTAAAAAAGCGGTTAATTTGATGGCTTTCTCTCTTAAAACGGCCATTCCGCCTGCTTTTTTAAAAATCTCTAAACTGGCTTTGTGCATCGCAAATGGGATAACTTGTGCGGTGGAAATTTGCCAACCAGCCGCACCTTGCATGGGGATAAATCCTTTTTCCATTTTGAAACGCAAGGTCTCCTCGTGTCCCCACCAACCCGCAAAACGCGGTAGATTTTCTTTAAAATGTCGTTCATGCACAAACGCGCCACTCACGCCACCGGGACCCGAATTCAAATATTTATAAGTACACCACACCGCAAAATCTACATTCCAATCGTGCAGACTGAGGGGTACATTACCCGCAGCATGAGCCAAATCAAAACCCACAGTTGCGCCTTTTTGATGGCCAGCTTTGGTGATTTTTTCCATATCGTAGAGTTGCCCTGTGTAGTAATTAATGCCTCCCAGTAAAACAAGCGCAATCGTATCTCCTTCATTTTCAATGACTTGTAAAATATCTTCCGTGCGAAGGCAGTCTTCGCCCTTTCGTGGGGTCAATTCTATGATGGATACTGAGGGGTCGAATCCATGAAACCGCACTTGACTTTCAATGGCATATTGGTCGCTTGGGAATGCCCCGCCTTCCATCAATATTTTGAAACGCTGAGCCGTCGGGCGATAAAATGACACCATCATTAGGTGCAAATTGACGGTCAAAGTGTTCATTATAATCACTTCTTCTGGTTTCGCTCCTACGATGGGGGCAGCCAATTCAGAAAGGTTTTCATGATAGCTCAGCCACGGTGTTTCGCCCGAGAACCATCCTTCTACGCCATGATTTTTCCAATAATTCAATTCATATTTTACGGCTTTTTCAGTCGCTTTGGGTTGTAAGCCGAGTGAATTGCCGCAGAAATAAATCGCTTTTTTACCCTTGTGCTTAGGGCAATGAAATTCATTCCGAAAAGAGCGGAGTGGGTCAATAGCGTCGAGTGACCTGGCGAATGAGAGCGTATTTTCAAAAATCATGTATTGGTTAGGTTTTTAATACTAATAAAAAGTTTGAAACCATACATAATTTTTTTTCAGCCACGAATTAACGAATTTCGCTAATTTAGATGTCGAAAATTTTATCGAATTATACGAAATTGCCCTTAAGGGCAATTCAATTAGTGAAATTAGCCTAAATAAGTCAACATCTAAATGGGTGAAATTCGTTAATTCGTGGCTTAATAACTTTTATGTATGGTTTTAAAATAAAAAGTCTTCTAAATGACACAATATCGGTGATTTAGAAGACTTTTTAAAACGAAAAACGATAAAATCTATTTATGGCGTTCTTTTAAAATATCTATTACTTCCTCCAACTCGTAGTTTTTAGCCGCAAGTAGGACGATGTAATGGTACATCAAATCAGCGGCTTCGTTGAGGAAGAGGTCTTTGTTATCGTCTTTGGCTTCAATGACGAGCTCAATGGCTTCTTCGCCGACTTTTTGAGCCACTTTATTGATGCCTTTTTGAAATAAAGAGTTCGTATAGCTCTTAGATACTGAGGGGTCTTCCTTTTTACGGGCTTGAATAACGCGCTCAAGATGCTTCAAAAAATTAGAATCTGTATTCTTTTCTCCCCAACAAGTATCCGTACCCGTGTGGCAAGTGGGTCCATCGGGCTTAGCTTGTATCAGAAGCGTATCGGCATCGCAATCAGCTTGAATGCTGACCACGTGTAGGAAATTATTGGATGTTTCTCCCTTCGTCCAAAGGCGATTTTTGGAGCGGGAGAAGAAAGTAACTACCCCCTCAGTACACGTCTTTTCGAGGGCTTCTTCGTTCATGTAGCCGAGCATGAGCACTTTTGAAGTGTTAATATCCTGTATAATTGCAGGTACTAAACCATTAACCTTTTGAAAGTCAACGGATTTTAAATTAAAATTAATTTTCATTTTATAAAAAATAATCAACTGATTGGCGTATTATTTGAGGGTACAAAGGTAGAGTAAAAAAAAGGAAGAATAGAAATGAAATCATAGAACAAATTAAAATTCGAGTTTTTATTTTCAAAAATAGTTAATTTTTTCTACTCGAAATTTAATTTCGTAAAATACTTGTTTAGTTGATTTAAAATTTTGGTACGTATTTTTAATGAAGCACTAAAATTTTAAAGTATTGATTATCAGTAGTTTTTAAATAATTATTATTCGTAAGTGTTTAAGAAAAAGTTTTAAAAAATTAGTGTCTTTTTTACACTAAGTGAGTCTCTAAATCGTTAGTGTTTATAGAATCAAAGAGATTTTATTGAAATCACCCATATAATTTTAATTCACCCGATTGTTTAATTTTTTTTTAAACACATTTAAAATGACAAATTTTCTTTATTTATCCGAGTTGTTCGGAGAGCAGTTGAGATTAAAAGAAATCGCTGCAAAAGAAGCAAATGCTTCTAAAACGGAATTAGCAAAAGACTCAAACTTGAAACAAGTAAAAGTCGCCTGCTGATTCATGATTTTAAAACTAAATTGAATCCTTTATATTTATTCATCCAAATTTTTAAGAAAACAATTAATTTTCAGAAAAATGGCAACTAAAAAGACAGCAACTCCCAAAGCTGAAACAGCTCCTAAAGCTGCTACTAAAACAGTAACTCCGAAAGTTGAAACAGCACCAAAAGTAACTGCTGAAACAGCACCAAAAGCAACTACAAAGAAAGCAGCTGCTTCAAAATCTACGAATCAAGTAACTTTCAGCCTTCCAAAAGAAGCTGTTGCTACGGCTAAAAAAGTAACTGTGGTAGGTGATTTTAACAACTGGGACATCAATGGTGGTGTAGAATTGAAGAAACAAAAAGATGGTTCTTTCAAGACTACTTTCGAACTTGAAGCCGGTAAAGAATACCAATACCGTTTCCTTTTAAATGGCGAAGTTTGGGCTAATGCATGGGATGCACCTAAATATGTACCAACTCCTTTCGGTGTTGATAATTCAGTTGTTATCGCATAATTCCGCCTTTTTTAAAGTCGGAAAGCTATTATAAACAAAATATACTATTAAAAAAGCGAATCCGAGAGGATTCGCTTTTGTTTTTAAGTAATCGGATGATGTTAATTGATATTGGGATATTGAGATAATTTATTGATAATCAATGTTTTAAATAGAAATATCCCAATATCCCAATATCAATTAACATCTTTTACGCATCTAAAACCAATGTGGTCAGCACCTGATGAAGGCTCTGCTTTTCCTCGTGTGCCCACCATGTAGCGGGTGCAATATTGGTCGGTGCATAAAAAAGAACCACCTCGATGCACTCTTTTTTTGATACCCTCTTCTGCGGGGTCAAATGAATCGGAGGGGCCTTTAGGGTTATCAGCAACGCCTTGTTTTTGGAGGGTTGCGTAATAATCGGGGCGATAC
>JANPHO010000659.1:0-17722 GCA_031424515.1 Saprospiraceae bacterium | reverse complement strand
TGCCCTTAAGGGCAATTTATTAGTGAAATTAGACTAAATCTGTCAACATCTAAATTAGTGAAATTTGTGTAATCCGATAAATTCGTGGTCTAATACACGTAATAATGGTGCTTTTAATCAATACGTTTTTTATGTATGGTTTTAAAATCAAAAGTAATAGAAATTATTGAAATAGTATTGAGTACCGAGTATTGTGTATCAAGAAATCGAACGACACAGAATACTAAAAATTAACGAAAAGAGAGCTTTATTTGTTGTTATAAAACAAGCAATAAAAAAGCCCACTCAGAGACTGAGTGGGCTGGATGTTGTAGGGATTATAATCTGTTGGGCAGACGTCTATAGCATTTCATCATTTCCAAACAAATTTTTTCTTAATAAAATTATATGTTATTTAAATACTTCCAATTTTCTAATGATACGACCTTTTTCAGTCATAATTTCTGCGATGTAAAAACCTCTCATGCTGGCATCCAAATTGATACTCGCTGATTTAGCATCTATATTTTTCATGAAACTCACTTCACGACCCGCTGCATCCATAATGCGCACATAATCAATTTTATTTACCCCATTGATATGAAAGTTAATCATATCATTAGCAGGATTGGGATACATGATAAGGTCATCATTTTTAAGAACATCTGTCTTTTTACCTATTACAAGCGGTATCTCAAGGTCTTTAGTCTGCAATTTTACTGCTTGACCATTAGCACCCATCACATATGCGTCTTTAATGCTGAATTTAAGGGTGGATTTATCGCTGGTGCGGAAGCCTGTAATATCATCAACCACAATTGCCTTAATCTTGCCTACTTCACCATGCCCATTGGCTCCTTTTCCTTTGCTGCGCACTAAACCTGCTTCTAATTTTCCACGCTCTACATTTTTACTGAAAGGTAGATAAGCATCATAACGAGAAAGCCACGTGAAGAAGTTGAAATCAGCATTGATGCTTTCTTCTTTTATCAACTGAGCATCGTAGCCAATTGCAAAACTTAAGCCCTTAGCATCATACGTGGGATTTTCAGCGTTGCCCATCGAAACAATCATTTCAATTAAATCTCCGGGGCGAGCAGATGATACCGAAGAAATCAACTGAACTTCAATGGCGCCTTCTTGAATGGATTTGTAAGGAACAATTGTTGAATTGTTGCCGTAATTATTATAAATCGCATTTATATCCTCAGCACTGATTACCCCATCGCCATTACTATCAGCATGTTTTAAATCAGCACCATTATTTAAATATGCGGTTTGACCCCAATCTTGCCCTCCGTGTCCGTACCATTCAGTTGATCTATCATTCCGATTCACGCCATAACTTCCCATATTACCACCAATTGGGAATATATCGAGTATGTTCACCACACCATCGGCATTGGCATCACCGGGCCATATACATTCACTCACACACAAATCTTGTGATGTAGGCGGTTCTATAAGATTAATAACAATTTGCACAAAATCATCTGCACATTGATTATTGACGCAATATTTTAACCAAAAGGCATCTTCTGATGCACCTGAATTAAGATTGGGTACGTACAATAAAATATTTTCACCTTTTACTTTTTGACCTGCTATGGTAGTGTCTAAACTTGTGTAGAACTTGATTGAACCATTTCTATCTGTAGTTGGACTAAGTGGTTCAAATTTATAACCACTTATCGGAACTGGATATTTAATAACCAATGGAATTCCTGCACATGTTAATGTAAACTGTTCTTTAGCTGGAAGAAAATTAGATACATTAATGATAACACGTGCTGTTTCAGATATGATATTATTGTTTCCTATGCTGTAGGTGACTGTGTATGAAAACGTTGCTTGACCTTTATATGAAGGATTAGGAACGAAAGTAACCCAACCATCATCGAATCCTTGAACACTTCCACCTGTACAAGAACCGTAAGAAATATTGACTATAGCATTTTTGTAATCGTTGTCTAATACATTGAATCGTGTACTTTTACCTATCGGAGTAGCGAATATATCATTTGAAACGTATTGGGCTGGTTTTTTGAGCACTTCGAATTTAACTTCGTAACTTTTTGCCCCATCAGAGCCAGACATGCTGAAAACACAATTGTCTTGGCCAACCATTTTACTGTTGGGCTTATATTCCCATTCGCCTAATTGAGCCGTAGGATTCACGCTTCCACTTTTAGCTTTTTCTAAAAGTGTAAAGCCAAGAGGTAATGTAAAGGTAACAGTAGCATCTTCAAGGGCGAATATTTTCATCTCTTGGTAAGCAGGCATTGGATTATCAGAAACCTCAATAATTGCTAAACCACAATCGCATTGCTTGAAATCATTGCACGCTGTATAGTTAATGAGTGCAGAACCTTTAAAATCATCATCAGGGGTAAAGAGTATTTTACCATTCTCAATGATTGCCTGACCATGATTGGTCAACACAATTTTATCAAGATGCAATGTCCCTGACCACGGGCTTTCGTAGTCATTTTTTATTACATCTAAAGTAATTGACTTATTTTTGACAGTGTGCGCAACATCCAATTGAGCCTCCACGCCTTGTTGGGACTGCGCTTGGATGACCGCAGGTATTGTTGCTATTATATATGCAACGAATAACCTTATTATGTTACGGCAGGGGATATTCATTGTGAACTCAGATTTTGAGATGTAATTTAATGGATTTTGAGAAAATAGGCTCATTGTTTTTGTCTGTTTTAAAGACATTGAAATATATATTTTTTATAAATAAATAATATTTTTTTTTTATATTTAATTGATTTACAATGTATTAGATATTTTATTATTCATATTTGTTAAAAAAAAGTGAATATTAAAAAAATATAATAATAAAAACCTAATTTTGATGTTCAAGGGAAGAGTCATATTCTTGCACAGTACTCAATCTATTCAACCTTTATCCACTAATCAGTACTGCTCAATATTAAAGATAGGATTATATATTGTTCATTTTTATATGACAAATATCATACCAAATATTGGTTATATAAGCCTTAAAACCATTAAATACTGAGGGGTGATATTTTAGAAACATCAATAATGTGAATCTTATCAAAAACTGGCAACTAACTGCTAAAAAACTGACAACTATACCTAACATGGAAGACAATAAACTATACATCGTCCTCAGACACTTCGATAAAATAGAGCAAAATCGGCTACGAAAATACATCCGTTCGCCGTATTTTAACGTTAATGAAACCCTAATGATTTTTTACGATATATTAACAGATAATATTAATAAAAATGGTAAGGCTGGTTCTTTGACTAAAGAAATGATTTGGAAAAAATTATATGGGAAAGAATCTTATAATGATGTACGGTTTAGGAAATTAGGCTCTGATTTATTGAAATTAGTGGAAGGTTTTCTTGCCCAAGAAATTTATGATGAAAATGCCCTAAATCAGTCTAGTAATTTAATAGAAGCTGTCAGTAGGAAAAAAATTGATAAATTATACAATAGTTCCGTAAAAAATGCTGAATTAACTACTGAACAAAGGTTATTGAGGCCTGCAAGTTTTTATTATTATCAATACTCTATTGAGAAAAATTATTATGATTTGATGGATGTTGACCTTAAAAGAAGTGAAAAAAGTAATGTTGAAAAAATTATCAATTCATTGGATGAATTTTATTTGGCTGAAAAACTCAAATGGCATGGCTCATTATTGAGTAGACAAAGTTTAGTTTCGCATGAATATCAGCTATTATTTATCGATGAAATTATAACACATGTTAAAAAATATCAATACAAAAACGTGCCACCTGTATCAGTATATTTTCATTCTTTTTTGACTCAATCTGAAAACGATAATGAACAGCATTATTATAATTTGATAGAAGAACTTAATCGAAACTATGATTTTATACCCAAAAAGGAACTCTATACTTTGTATACATCTGCAATTAATTATTGTATATCTAAAATTAATAAAGGTAAACCTGAGTTTTTACGAGAATTTATAAATTTGGTAAAGCATTCTTTAGAAGATGATATACTGATTAGTGAATCTGAAACAGGTTTTTTGAATCCTTGGCACTTTAAAAATATTGTCTTGAGTGCATTGAGGTTAGGAGAATATGATTGGACCGAAAAATTTATTAAAGATTATAAAGATAAACTTCCAACTGAGTCAAGAGATAATGCTGTTTCGTATAATTTGGCCTTAGTTTATTTTTATCAAAAAAAATTTGACAAAGTAAAAGAGTTACTTAGAGAAGTAGAATATGAAGATATGGCTTATAACTTGGGTTCAAAATCTATGCTTTTAGCTATTTATTATGAACAAGATGAAGATGATGCCCTATTTTCTCTAATGGACACTTTTAAAACATACTTACATAGACATAGAGAGATTTCTGAATTCCAAAGGGTTTCATACATGAATCTAGTAAAATATATTAAAAAAATGCGTAAGATAGTTCCTGGTGATAAAAAAGAAATCGACAAAATTAAAGAAGAGATAGAAGAAGACAAAAAGGTTGGTATCGCATCCATGAGATGGGTGCTCGAAAAACTCGCCGAACTCGAATAAAAAACAAAGCCCCTCCAATACGAAGGGGCTTTTCGCTTCTTAGAAGCCAGCAACGTCATCAATGACAACAGCCACGATAACAGCGACAATTACACCAATCATGTTTTAATAATTTTGAAAGATGAGAAAATAGGGTTTCGATTCGGTACTTGTTTTTAACAAAATACGCCCGAAGATTTTTTTTCACGGATAACCAAATATTGAGGGAAGTTTTTTTTAAAATACAGTAAAATGGGTAGGAAGTGAATGTGGGATTTTATAAAATAAAAAAGCGTATAAAGACTTGATTATCAAATATTTATACGCTTTTTACTGATGGAGGTGTGTCTTATTTATCACTTTTAGATTCAGCAAAAGTGACATTTTCGTAGATGTCTGACAATTTTAAATGGCAACCACAATGAGGTAAGTTTATTATATCTGTGCTGCCTGCAAATACATCGAATTGCCAGCTTTTATCCGTTCGGCTGTATATTTCAATTAATATTTCTTCTTGCGAAATGATTATATAATATTGCAGAGACTCTAAAGATATATATTGTTTGAGTTTGTCATCATGGTCTGTTTTAGTGGAGTTTTCAGACGTTACTTCAATCAATATTTCAGGTTTAGTAATAGCATGAGTTTCTGTTATTTCAGACAGTTTGCCGACTGCTACATCAGGGTAACGGTATATTTTTCTTTTATTGATTATCGTTCTCACATCGTGTCGGATGATGATATAACCTTTTTTACTTAATTGAGTCCGCAAATAAAAACCACAATTATCAGCTATTAAATTAGCATTGATACTTTCTCCTGGCATCGGTATTATTTTTCCGTTAACATATTCATGACGAAGTTCTGAGTATTTTTCTAACTCGAAATACTCCTCTACGCTATATTGTCTATTTTCTGCTAAAATTGTCATGCTGGATTGTTTTAATAAGCAAAAATAGGTATTTATTCTTAAAAAACAAAAGGAGTTGAATACTTGACTAACAAGCATTCAACTCCTCTTTTTATGAATTATAAATATTTAGGCAATCGTCATAAGATTACTTTTAATAATCCCACTTTTCACCAAATACTCAGCAATTTGAACAGCATTAGTAGCAGCACCTTTGCGGAGATTATCGGCAACTACCCAAAGGTTAAGCGTTTTATCTTGAGATTCATCGCGGCGGATGCGACCCACAAAAACTTCATCGCGGTTATGGGCATCTTTAGGCATTGGATACTTGAAATTTTGAACATCATCTACTACAATGACCCCCTCAGTATTTTCAAGGATTTCTCGCACTTCCGCCAAATCATACTCGTTTTCAAATTCAATATTCACCGATTCAGAGTGACCGCCCATTACAGGGATGCGCACGGTGGTAGCCGTAACTCGGATAGAATCATCACCCATGATTTTCTTTGTTTCAAGTACCATTTTCATTTCCTCCTTGGTGTAACCATTTTCAAGGAAAACATCAATGTGAGGAATGACATTGAGGTCAATTGGGTGTTTATATGCCATTTCACCGTCAAAAATGCCCTTACGTTCGTTCATTAATTGAGTGACGGCTTTTACGCCAGTACCCGTTACGGATTGGTAGGTAGAAACGACCACGCGTTTTATCTTATATTTATCGTGCAATGGCTTCATCACCACCACCATCTGGATAGTAGAACAGTTTGGATTAGCGATGATTTTATCGGCAGCTGTTAAGGTATCGGCATTCACTTCTGGTACAACCAGTTTCTTCGTCGGATCCATCCGCCAAGCAGAAGAGTTATCAATCACCGTAGTGCCTACTTCTGCAAATTGAGGCGCAAACTCCGTTGACGTACTGCCACCCGCTGAAAAGATAGCAATCTCTGGGCGTTGAGCAATAGCATCTGCCATACTCACTATTTTGAATTTTTTACCCTTAAAAATCACCTCTTTACCCACGCTTCTTTCCGAAGCCACGGGCAACAATTCTGTCAATGGGAAATTGCGTTCTTCAAGAACTTTTAACATTGCTGTGCCTACCAAACCCGTAGCACCAACCACTGCAACTTTCATTTTTTTCTTAGTTTTTATATAAAATGATAAAAAATTGGTAAATTGGCTGCAAAGATATTACTTTTTCAGATTCTTAAATAGATATTGGAAAATAGATTTTTAAAATCAATCGTAAATACTTAGTCAGATAGTCGCCTACGCTCCATTTAGCCACTGATGTTACAGATATTGACTGATTTACACTGATTTTTAAAAAAATACGTATGGATCAGTCTAAAATCAGTCGATTTCAGTGTAATCAGTGGCTAAACGGAGCGTAGGCGACTGCGCAGCTAAGCAATTAAAATCACTTTTTATTTAAAATGCTCAAATACACATTTCACCGGTTTTTACCCGCATTATACTTTTTAATAAGGCTTTTTTTCATGCCTATACTGTCCATTGGACTCCTTGCGGAGAGGGGGTATGCCCAAACGGATATTGCTGTACCCTACGATATTATTATCAATGAAATGATGCCCGACCCTGCGCCACAAGTGAGTTTGCCTAATTCAGAATATATTGAGTTGTACAATCGCTCAGCGAAAACGATTAATCTTCTGGGTTTTAAAATCTATAACGGCACGGTGAGTACGGAGTTACCGAATTTTATTTTGAAGTCTAAAGCACACGTTATTATATATACCCGCAAATCAGGGATTGATTTCGGCATTTATGGTGACACATTGCCCGTGTCCAAATTGGTGACTTTGAGCAACCCGAATGATACTTTTTATTTAAAATCGAATAATAATGTCATTATTGATGCCGCTTTTTATGATTTATCTTTTTATCAAAATTCAAAAAAGTCGGATGGTGGTTGGTCTTTAGAGCGCATCAATATTGGTTTGCCTTGCTCGACTGAAAATTGGATTGCTTCAAACGACCTCAAAGGAGGAACGCCTGGGCAACGAAATTCGGTTGCGACGGAAGTGATGGATAAAACGCCACCTCAGATATTGAATGCGTATGTGAAAGATGAAAAAACACTGGTTTTGAGGTTTGATAAAGCCATGAATCGGGACTTATTGAAGTCATCCGCGCAATATCAATTGATTCCCGAGGCTTTAAGTTTTAAAATATCGAGCCTAAATGTTTCAGAACCTTTTTTCAATAGCACTCAAATTTCACTCAATCAGCCCTTGCAAAAAGGGGTTAAATACAATTTGGTCATTAAAAATACTTTAACGGATTGCTTGAATAATGCCCTGAGTAAAAATGATACGATACCGATACAATTACCTGAAAAACCAGTAGTTAATGATTTGATTATCAATGAGTTATTGTTTAATCCAGAAGTGGGCGGCTCCCGTTTTATCGAGATTTATAATCGTTCTGAAAAAGTGATAGATTTAATAAACATAAAAATTGCTGATTTGAAAAAACAAGATGTCAAAACTATTACGTCCAATTTTATGCTTTTTCCTAAAAAATACGTGGTTTTGACGGAGTATCCGCTGTATATTCAATCGCGCTACAAGGTTAAAGATTTGAAAAAATCTTTTATTAAAAACAGTCTCCCCACTTGGAATGACTCTGAAGGAAATGCAGCAATTTATAGTGTAGAAAGCTCAAAAACGATAATAATTGATTCTTTTAACTATAAAAAGACGTTTCATAATCCATTATTAGCCAATACTGAGGGGGTATCGTTGGAGCGTTTGAATCCCGAAAATGCGACGAATAACGTTGCGAATTGGCATTCTGCGGCGTCATCAGTAGGGTATGCAACGCCTGCTTTTCAAAATTCTCAGTATCAAGCGACCCCCTCAGTATCAGCCGCTGAAAAAGACATTTTTACGCTTCCTTTTAAGACCTTTTCGCCCAATGATGATGGTTTTCAAGATTATCTTTTATTGCTTTATGATGTGGATAAACCCGATTTTATGTGTAATATTGCGATTTATGATATTGAAGGAAGATTGGTTAAAAAATTGATTTCCAATGAGTTATTAGCCTCTAAAGGTCAAATAAAATGGGAGGGTGAAACGGATGAAAAACTTAAAGCACCCACTGGCACGTACATATTATCTATAGAGTTAATTAGCCCGCAAGGTAAAGTGAGGCGCTTGAAAAAAGTATGCGTATTAACAGATAGTTTTTAAAATATATTTATCACAAGTTCAAACACGCTGAATTTTTTTTATTTTTGCCACTATGAATCTTTTCGAATCAAAACCGGAGCAAGAGAATAAAGTATTATTTTATATAATTTCAATAATATTAGTTTTAGGTGTTATATTTTGCATATACACACCTAACTTTACTGTTTTTAAATGGTGGGCGCGCTTTTCATCCCAAATTTCGATTGGATATTGGATATTAGGCATCTTATTTTTAGCATTTAAAAAACCTCGTCTAACTATGGTGGCTTTCGTTAGCTGCTTATTTCTTTGTTTATACCTCAGAAATACCACTAATACAGCCATGGTTCCGCCCAAAGTGACCGACGAACCCATCATCAGATTGGCTCAATTTAATATGAGTGCGAGCAATAGCGATTATGGTGCGACGCTTGCTTCCATTAAAAAAACGGGTGTGGATATAGTTTCCGTCCAAGAAGTGACGCCTGAATGGAGAAAAATGTTGAATGATTCGCTGTCCAATACCTATCCATACAGTTGCGAATTAGTGGGTTTGGATGTGTACAGCATGAAATTATTTTCAAAATTTCCCTTCTCAAGTTGTGATACATTTTATTGTGGAATGATTCCGAATTTGGCTTTGGGTTTCAAAAATCCTTATTCAAAATCAAAAGGGAATATATATATTATTGCTTCTTACATTGCCCCACCCATATTTTCAGCGGCATATTTGGAGCTTCAAAAGCAATTGGATACGGTTTCAGCTTATACTAAGCGATTGAATAGCCCAGCTATTACCATCGGGGATTATAATATTCACGCGTCGTCTTATGAAATTCAGCAATTTCGGCGCTCTGCGAACCTTAATGATAGTAGAAGAGGGTATCGTCCTGATAGAAATGATGGCTATATTTCACTTTTAGAAGTGCCTACTGACCATATTTTTTATACACCTCAATTCAATTGCATAGAATTTCAAACGATTAGTGGACCCTCAGAGGAGCGCTTGGGCATAAAAGGCTATTATCAATTTTGCAAGGATTCTATATCAGCAGTGAGGTAAAAATTTTATGGACATTAGAAGAAGATAGATCGTCCTATTTCGACTATTTAATTCATAAAATATTGATTGTCAATCATTTCAAAAAGCCATTTTAAAACAATTAACATTCAATACTTTAGTATCCAATATCTAACACCTATTGTCTAACATCTAACACCTATTGTCTAACATCTAACATCTTTTTACTAAACGATTGGATTATAAAAACAGGATAAAAAGCTTTGGATTTGCATTTAAAGGAATAAAAACTTTGGTACAAACCCAGGAAAATGCTCAAATTCATCTATTCGCCATTGTGTTGGTGACAATAGTAGGTTTTTTATTTAAAATAGATAAAACGGAATGGAGTATTGTCATTATCGCTTTTGCCATGGTTTTAGCGGCGGAAGCATTCAACACGGCTATTGAATTCGTAGTAGATTTGGTTTCGCCAGATTATCATCCGTTGGCGGGTAAAGCGAAAGATGTGGCGGCGGCAGCGGTGCTTATTACTGCCATGGGAGCCATTTTAATAGGTTGTATTATTTTCCTTCCTAAAATTATGGGTTTATTCCAAAAATAAATTTATCCATCAATTCCTCTTTCATGAAAAAGTTAATTATTTTTAAACTATTGATATTCAATGGTTTAAGCTTGTTTTCGCAATTGACAATTACTGTTAATTCTATCCCGTCGGGTGTTGTGCTTTCTGATAAAATCTACGTAGCGGGTACTTTCAATCAATGGAATCCGAGCGATGAAAAACTGGTTTTAAAAAAGCAAAAAAATGGGACTTTCAAAATAACGTTTACCCCCTCAGTAGGAACGCATAATTTTAAGTTTACACGCGGTTCCTGGCAGACAGTTGAAGGCTCACTTCAAAATGGTTTTATACCAAATCGAACGCTGATTTATTCGGGTCGGAAGATGAATATTTCAATAAAAATAGATGGTTGGGAAGTGAAAATGCCGCCAAATGGCAGTACCGCCTCCGAAAACGTGAGCATTATGAGTACTGATTTCGATATGCCACAATTGGGTCGAAAACGTAAAATATGGGTGTATCTACCCCCTCAGTATAGAAGAGATTTAGAGAGCCGTTTTCCAGTTTTATATATGCAGGATGCTCAAAATTTATTTGATAAAACCACGAGTTTTTCGGGAGAGTGGCAAGTGGATGAGACTTTAGATAAACTCTCTACCCAAGGTTCGAAAAGTTGCATTGTAGTAGGAATTGATAATGGTGGAGATAAACGTTTGGGGGAATATTCCGCTTGGCGTAATCCTCAATATGGCGGTGGTGAAGGTCGAAAATATGCTCAATTCATAGTAGAAACGCTCAAACCTTACATAGATTCTCATTATCGCACCCAATCGGATAGGTTGCATACGGGCATTGGTGGAAGCTCTTTGGGTGGTTTGATATCTATGTATATTGCGGATAATTACCAAGAAACTTTTGGTAAAGCAGTCATTTTTTCTCCTGCTTTTTGGTTCAATGATTCCTGTTATGCCAACGTTCAGATGGTGGGTAAGCGACAGCCAATGAAATATTATTTCATGGCTGGGCAGAATGAATCTCAAAATTTGGTCTCAGAAATCAATAAAATGACGGCTATACTGAGGGGTATCGGTTATTCTGAAAATGATATAAAAACGGTCATAAAACAGGATGGTCAACACGCTGAATGGTTTTGGGCAAGGGAGTTTGAAGGCGCCTATAAATGGCTTTTTAGTGATAATTGATGAGTGTTTTTAATAAAAGCAATACCAGACAGCGTTTGGACGTTTTAAGGCATCTAATAAGTGTATCAATATCTTACTTTGTATTTAAACAGTATATCTACAGATTAGGAGGTAGATTTATTTTATACATATTCGTTTTTTAATATAAGTTAAAATTTGTCATTTTTCTATAAAATACAGCATTTTAATGGCAAAGCCTGTATCTTTGTTGTTTAATAAACAAACGGTTTTGAGCAAACATGAACATTCTTTTTAAATCTTTGATATTCAAGAATAGGGAAGAGAACAACTACTCCGACTCGAATATTAGATTTTTTTCTTTTCTATTTAGTGCTTTTTTATGTAACTCAAGACATAAAAAAAATCCTCCTCAATTCAATAAGTCTTCCTTATTGGCGTCTTCATGTGCTTTCTTTTTAATCTTTTTTGCAAGCGTTTTAATAGCTCAGCCTACTGTTCAGTGGGATAAAACGTATGGGGGAAGTCGCTATGAATCAATGAATTCTGCTTTTAAAACTGATGACGAAGGCTTTTTATTATGTGGGTCTACTTCGTCTGAGAAAGGATTTGATGTGAGCGAAGTCTCACGAGGTGGTAGTGATTATTGGATTGTCAGGATTGATAGCTTGGGTAATAAATTATGGGATAAAAGATACGGTGGTGATGGAGAGGATATTTGCTTTAAAGTTATTCAAAATACTGAGGGGTATCTTTTAATAGGTAACAGCCGCTCAAGTCCTGGAGGTGATAAAACTACTGCTTATAAAGGGGAATGGGATATTTGGTTGATTCAAGTGCGGCCTAATGGGACAAAAGTGTGGGAAAAAAGTTACGGTGGTTCTGGAAAAGACGAGGTTTTTAATGCTCTTAAGTTATCTGATGGTAGCTATATCATATCTGCCCATTCTAATTCACCAGCTGGAGGTGATAAAACGGCAGCATCGAATAGAGGTGGAAGATATGGGCTGGATTTGTGGGTTTTGAAATTAGATGCGAGTGGTAATAAAATATGGGATAAAACTTTCGGCGGCGATGGTGATGAGGAAAGCCCAACAGCACTAACCGCAACCAAAGATGGCAATTTTATCATTGCTGTGGGCAGTAGTTCGGGAGCATCAGGTGATAGATCAGAGTCGCAACAAGGAGTAAAAGATTTTTGGATTGTAAAGATTTCGCCCAGTGGTGAAAAATTATGGGACAAACGATATGGTGGCGAAGGGCAAGATGTGCCGTATGATATTCAGGAATTGAAGGATGAATCTTTAGTAATAGGAGGATTTAGTGAATCATCTAATGTAGGGGATAAAGAATCCTTGAACTATGGGGAGTCAGACTATTGGCTTGTTAAAATTGATAAAAATGGCAAAAAAATATGGGACAAATCCTACGGAGGTGCATCGAATGATTACATAACAGGTATTGACCAAAATAAAACTGGTTATTTTTTAGTGGCGGGTCAAACTGTTTCATTAGCGTCTGGTAATAAAGAAGATTCATTGAAAAGTATATTTGATATGTGGATTCTTTATTTGGATGAAAACGGTAAAAAAATATGGGAAAAGACTATAGGTGGTGATAAAAATGATGTACCATTTGAATTAGTGAAATTTAGAGATGGTTCATACTTGATATGTGGTTTATCTAACTCAAATAAGAGTTTCGATAAGTCTGAAGATAATAGAGATAGAGATACTATAATAAATACTACGAATGATTTTTGGATTGTTAAAATTAATTGTATATCGGATATGGATATTGGGAATGACACGCTTGTATGTACCTTCGAACCCGTGAAATTGAATGCCGAAATCCCCAATTGTCGAAATTGCCTTTATGAATGGAGTACGGGTGAAAAAACAGCGGCAATAACGGTGCGTCCAAGAAAAACATCACAATATTCCGTAAAAGTTACTTTTAATAATGCTTGTGAAATGAAAGATGACGTGGATATCATCATCATTCCGCCGCCTGATACGGTTACTTATGTGGTTCAATCGCCCCGATGTCGGGATGGTAAAGATGGGGTAGTGGCTATTGATAGCATTAAAGGAGGCACTCCACCTTTTTCACTGATTTTTAATACTGATACCTTTCGACAGAAGATTTTTATTGATAAACTGAAATCAGGAATATACCCGATTACATTGATTGATAAAAATGGGTGTAAACTGAATTCTACGGTAGAAGTGCCGAATCCCACGCCTTTTAATCTCTACATGGCGCCCAGTGCAGAAATAGCGTTAGGGGATAGTTTCCGTTTATTTGCGGTAGCCAATCGCCCTTTGGATACTTTCTTTTGGACGAATAGAACGATTCGGGTTTTGGACACAATTGTGAAACCCTTTGATTCCGAAACGTACAGTATCACGGCAATTGATGAATTGGGCTGTGTTAAAACGGGGGTGACGCAGGTGACAATAAAAAGAAATAATCTTTTTTACGCACCCAACGCTTTTTCTCCAAATGGTGATGCAGTAAACGAACTTTATCAAATTTATGGTGGAAAAACTGTAAGAAGCATTGATAATTTTAAAATATTCAGCCGATGGGGTGAAATGATGTACGCCACTGACCGTATTTTTCCAACTGCTGAAAATGTAGGCTGGGACGGTCGTTTTAATGGAAAAGAAGTCTTGCCAGCGGTGTATGTTTTTATGGCTGAAATTACATATATTGATGGTAGAAAAGAACGTATAAAAGGGGATTTTACTTTGATGAAATAAGCAAATTTCGAGTTTTTAATTTTAGATTTGCAGCCTAAAATTATATTATCAAACTCTTTAGAAATTTCAAACGATATGTTCATTCATCACGTTTTTTTTACGCTCAAAAACCCGAACAGCGAAGCTGATAAAGCCGCTCTTATTGCAGGCTTGAATGCCATGCGCCCAATTCCTGAATTTAGAACCATCCATATTGGCGTTCCCGCTTCAACTGATAGAGAAGTGATTGACCGCAGTTATTCCGTATCATGGCTTTTGGTTTTTGATAACCATGAAGAGCAAGAAGTATATCAAGTACACCCTTTGCATAAAAAATTTGTGGAAACGTGCAGCCACCTTTGGGAAAAAGTAGTGGTTTATGATTCTGTGAATGCTTAAATTATTACATAGAAAAGCCTCAATTTCAACAGAAATTGAGGCTTTTTAATATCAAACTTTTGGAAAGTTCAAAACTTTCCAAAAGATGATACAAATATACCCCCTCAGTATTTCCGAGAAATAAAACCATTTTTAATATAGTTTTCACCCATCACCCATATTTTACCACCGAATCAAAGCCGAACCCCATGTGAAACCACTTCCAAACGCAGCCAAACACACCAAATCGCCTTCTTTTATTTTACCTGCTTCCCACGCTTCGCATAAGGCTATGGGCACAGAGGCAGCAGTGGTATTACCATAATTTTGAATATTGTTCCATACTTGGTCGTCTCTCAAACGAAGCGTTCTCTGCACAAACTGACTGATGCGCAAATTGGCTTGATGCGGAATAAGCATATTGATATCCGCGGGTGTTAATCCTTGTTCTTTTAAAGCCTCCATAATCACTTCGGGAAATTTTACAACGGCCGTTTTAAACACCAATTGACCTTCCATATTGGGGTACAATTGCGCATTGTCCACCATGTGTTGGGTGATAAACATGCCTCCGTAAGTATCTTCTGGTGGGTAACCAAATTCTACTTCCTCGCCCATTTTATTAAAATGATAACCACCATGCGAGCCAGGGTTGATGTATGCTAATTTCTCAGCTTCCGTACCGTTGGAGTGCAATTTAGTAGTGAGAATGCCGCTCGTCTCGGATGTAGATGGTTGCACGACCACTGCACCCGCACCGTCGCCAAAAATAACGGTTACATTCCTGCCGCGCGTAGTAAAATCCAAGCCCATTGAGTGCATTTCAGCACCAACTACTAAGACGTTTTTATACATCCCCGTTTTCACAAATTGATCTGCAATGGATAAGGCATAAATGAAACCTGAACACTGGTTGCGAATGTCCAAAGCACCCATTTCGATATGAGTTATGCCTAATTCTCTTTGTAAGAGTACACCACATCCTGGGAAATAGTAGTCGGGACTTAAAGTGGCAAATATGATAAAATCTATGTCTTCTTTCGCGATTCCCGCTCTTTCTATCGCAATTTCGGCTGCTCGAGCACCCATGGTGGTGGTGGTTTCTTCGTGCTTTTTACCGTATCGGCGTTCCTTGATACCTGTGCGTTCCTGAATCCATTCGTCATTGGTATCGATGACTTTTGATAAGTCATCATTGGTCACTATTTTCTCTGGAAGGTACTTTCCAATACCCGCTATTTTAGAACGAATCATTTTATGAGTCTGAATTTGATTTGATAAATTAGTCAAGTATAAACTGATTTAAATCCGAGTAGTTGCAACTAAAACAGTTTATTATTAAAACACGCTGAAAAGTAAGAATAATTCTTAAAACCAACTATTCTTTTTTAAATTTGTTCTTTTCAATTAGCTATTTTCCTATATATGAACTACGCTGCTGCCAGATGAAAGAATTTATTGAAAAAATTAAGGATTTAATCGCTCAAGGCAATACGGATAATGCTTTGACCCAAGTTTATAATTTGTTGTCATTGGCGGCTTCGGATCTAAAAAATGATGCCATTTTACTGAGGGGGCGTTTGAGTAAACTCAAATCCGACAGTAGAAAAGGACTTTTAAAAAGGGAGGATGAAAACATCGAATTGGCTCAGATTACGGTGGGTACTTTAAGCCTTTTGGAAGATATCGAGTCTCAATCCGAGCAATTTAAAAGCTTTATAGCCGATATTAGTGAATCCGTGGAGCGGGTGGATAAAACCACAATTCCAATTTTAGAAGACTCGACAATTCGGAAAAATCTATTCGTTTCAGATAGCCAAAAAGCGACCATTTTACAGCGATTATCGAATGTAAAAGAGCGCAATTTGTCTCTAAAAGCCTTGTGGATTGATGATAATTTGCCTTTTACATTGAGCGAACAACGCCTAATCAATGCCCTAAATGTACAGATAGATTCGGCTCATAATTCGGAATTGGCTGAATCGATGATTAAAAATGCGACCTATCATTTTATAGTGTCCGATATGCTCAGAAATGGCAATCCTACTGAGGGGTTCGATTTTATCACCAAATTAGTGAAACAAAATATTTATATACCCGCAATATTGTATATCACGAAATATAACACTGAAAAAGGGGTACCTCCTCATGTTTTTGGGGTCACTAATAAGCCAAGTGAATTGCTGCATTTGGTGATGGATATTATTGAAAGAATTTAGATGTATTTTCCTGCGAATTACGTGGATTTTCCACGAATTTCACTAATAATCAGATTGAAATCAGTGAAATTAGTGTAAAATTCGGGGAATTTGTGGGTAGATACCCAACCCGTTGTGAGAGAATTTATATTTGTTTAAAACGAAAAACGATGAACGCAAATAAGACAGTAGAACGTCCCCCCCTCAGTATAATCTGGATTTACGCTTGTGGTCAATTGGGTTGGTCATTGGCAAGTTATGGCGTGGGTAGTTTAATGAGTTATTTTTTTTTACCACCCGAAGAGGTGGGTTCAAAGACTGCTTTTCCGCAATATATTCCACAAGTGACACTTTTAGGCTTGACTTTATTGGGCGTTATTGGATTTGGCGGGCGTTTTTTAGATGCCATTATTGACCCTTTTATGGCGAATTTTTCGGATAAAACGAACAGTAAATTTGGGAAACGTAAAATATTCATGGCAATGGCGGCGGTGCCATTAGCCTTGATGTCGTACCTTATTTTTCGCCCAATTACTGAGGGGGTTTCCAGTGAAAATGTCATTTGGTTGGTGTTGACGGTTTTGGTTTATTACATTTCCTTTGCGATGTATGTGATACCTTATTCGGCTTTAATTTCTGAATTGGGACACGTGAAAGAGGATAGGTTGCGCATTTCCACAATAATTTCAGTCATGTGGGCTTTGGGCTTTTTAATAGGGAATACAACCCCTGCGTTGCAAGGCACATTTGAGTCGCAAGGCTACCCCTCAGTACAAGCGTTCCAGATGTCAGTGGGTTTATTTGCTTTGATTTCGCTCGTGTTTATGTTGATTCCGGTCTTTTTTTTAAATGAAAAAAGATATGCGGTGCAAGGCGAAGCCCACGAAAATTTTATTCACGCCTTCACGTCCGTTTTTAAAAATGATAATTTTAAATATTTTTCAATATCCTATCTGCTATATTGGCTTTCATTGACTTTTATTCAGTCGGGCATAATTTTTTACGTCACCATTATTTTTAAAT
>JANPHO010000658.1:0-4459 GCA_031424515.1 Saprospiraceae bacterium | reverse complement strand
CTATCATCAATAAAAACGGCTTCTTCAGGTGTAACATTATACCGTTTGAGTAAGGTTTCATAAATATCTGCGAACGGTTTGCGGGTTTTCTCATCGCCACTCACGACGATACCTTCAAACCAATGTAAAAAGTCAAACATTCCTAAAGCAATCGGAAAAGTCTCATTCGACCAATTGGTGAGTGCATATACGCGATAGTCAGGATGAGCAATCAAATCTTTTAAAATAGAGACCGAGCCCTCAATAGAGCCACCCAACATCTCTACCCAACGCCCATAATAAGCCCTAATTTCAGTTTCCCAATCTGGAAATTCTGCCACCAAAGTCTCTGTTGCTTCATGCAAAGTGCGCCCTGCGTCCTGCTCCACATTCCAATCGTGCGTACAGATATTTTCAAAAAAATAGCGTCTTTTGTCTTCATCTGGTATCACAGTTTTAAAAACATATTCAGGATTCCAGTCGATCAATACATTGCCGAGGTCAAAAATGATGGTATTAATGGGCATTTTTATATCTATTTTGAATTTTTAAAATACAAAAGTAAAATAATGTGTTAGTTGTGTCTCTTTAGATTAGGGAAATTTTTAAAATTTAATGTCGCTTATTCCTTACTCTTTTTAAAACCAACTTTCACCCCGCCGTAAATAAAACGCCCAGAAGCAGGCTCATAAAAACGATTGGCTGCCGCATTGATTTGCACATTTGAATTATATTGGGCATCAAAAAGATTGTTCACACCCGCAAAAGGTTCTAATGCCCATTGCTTGAAACTAGCTCGATAGCTACCCCTCAGTATAGCGACCGTATAAGCCGCATTTTTAAAAGTATTGGCATCATTTGCATACGTTTCACCTACGTAACGCACCTGTGCAATACCTGTAAACCCGCTTTTATGCTCCCACCGCCCTTCAAAATAAGCCATATTTTGCGGAATCCCAGGCTGGCTATTGCCTTTAAAATTTAAAGTTCCTTGCTGAAAATCTTGATATTTAAAGTCGGAATAAGTATAATTGGCATAAAAAGTCACATCCGAGCGTAGATTAAATGCTGCGCCCAATTCGATGCCTTTTCGCTGCGATTTACCCGCATTTCTGAAAAAAGTCCGCCCGGGGAATTGCGTTAATTGATAAGACACAAATTCATCTTTTAAGTCAATTAAAAACAAAGCTGCGTCGAAGCTCAACTTTTGAGCAACTTGCGTTTTCACGCCCCATTCATAACTCAATGCTTTTTGTGGTTTCAAATCGGGATTAAAACCGCCCGTATTACTTGGATTAGAGGATAATTCATTCAAAGTTGGCGTTTCAAAGTTGGATGAAAAATTGACGTAAGTGGATATTGAATTATTTATTTTATACACCAAACCCGCCAAAGGGCTGAATCTACTGAGGGGTACAGAACCTGACTGATTGCCATCTGTGAGGAATTTATCCTCGGCTGAAAGTTTCACTTTATCGAAGCGTGTACTAGCAGTGAGCAATAACTCGCTTTGATTGTGTTGAAATAATTGCCATTCGTGTAGCCAATACGCTCCAACGCTGCCAAATTTTTCATTTTGCTCTAATACTCGTGCGCTTTTTACACCATTATTATTATTAAAACGCTGGCGATAATCCCGCTGACGGTCAAAATCAACGCCGATTTGCATTCTGTATGGTAGCTTTAAAAGAGCCGTTTTAAGTTCATATTGAATGCCTGCACCACCAAAAAGGCGTTCAAATTCCACCAAGCCACTGCTATTGACAGGTAATTTATTGCTAAAATTTCTAAAAGTCGTGAACACTCTCGCTTGAATATTCTGCTTTTCAGATATTTTAGAATTAAAAACTACACCTACCCTACCCTGTTCCACGGATTCCCCTGCATCGAATTGGACACTTTGGGCGCGGGCTTGTCGGCGATTGGCAGTCACTTGCTCCTGCGTCAAGCCTCCTGCATCATCAGCCCAAGGGCTATTGCCGTAGTTTAAAAGTACTGAAAGGCGGGTTTTATCGTTAAAATTAAATTTTAATTTGGTATTTAAAACCGTTTGGCTCATAGTTGCATGGTCTCGATACCCCTCAGTACTGTGGTGGGCTGCGCTGAAAAAAACACCCATTTTACCCACTTCAAAGCCCGTTTTAGCTTGATACCTTTGAAAACCGAAACTACCCACCGAAGCCTGTGCCTCTGCATAAGGCTGTGAGCTCGGTTCATCGGTTTGAAAATAGATAACGCCCCCTGCTGCGTTGCCATAAAGCCCAGCCGCTGCCCCCCGAATGACCTGCATTTGGCGCATAATGCCCGCATCAAGGTTATCTACATCCGCCTGACCATCGGGCGTAGATTCAGGAATGCCGTCCGTGATAATCCGCACGCCCCGAATACCAAAAGCCGACCGCGCCCCGAATCCCCGAACCGAAATCCGCAAATCTTGAGAAAAATTATCAGGATTTTGAACAAAAACACCCGGAATCGTCGTCAAAGCATCATGTACGGATAATTGCTGTTGAGCCGTTTGCAACCGGTTTTTACCTAAAACGGTAATGGCAAAAGGTGCTTTATTTTTATCACTTTCGTAGCGGGTAGCCGTAATGGTGACGGGGGCAATTTCACGATTTTTTAAAGTATCTGAATCCGCCTCTTGCGCCTTCATTTTTAAGGAAATAACACTTAATAAGGCAACAAGGCAGAATAATCTCTTTTTCATATATTTTCTTTGGGGTGAAAATAAGTTTTTCACGCATGTTTAACTCTATTTTTTAGATGAATGAGCATTTTACAATTTAAAAAGGATGTTTCAAGTGAGCTTGAAACATCCTTTTTAGCAATTTTATCTAAAAATACTGAGGGGTATTACATGAATAAAGCAATTAGTAAAAATCCTAAAAGGGTAATAATTAGACTGAAAATCATATTGACGATATAGAAAATAATGCTTTTTAATATTGATTTACCCCAGCCTTGGTTGTAAAATCTCTTAACCGCTAAAATTAAAAAGCAAAAGCCCAACAGAGTACTCAATATCATTCCCCACTTATCATCTATCAACATTAAAGCTGAAAATATAAAACCTGCGCAGCTATAATGGATGAGGAAAACGACATGCTCAACATACAATCGGTTTCGTTGCCTATACATCCAGAATAAAAACCATGCGGCAGGCAGTATCGTAAAAACAGTAATCCAAATAGATTTTCCCGCAAAGCTGTTCAATAATGGCCCAAAACCTTCCTTACCAAATTTAGCAAATTGTTTAACCCCTAATTTACTCCAGTACCCTTTAACATTGTATTTTTCAATAATTTCATCGCTGCTGAGGGTATAAGCATCAATTTTATCCACTCTTGTTTCTTTTCCTGTGATAATACCCAGATTTACAGAATCTCGCTTTATAATTTTACGAATAGAATCTATTCTAACCTGCTCAGGGTCATAATCAGCGGGATATTTTAATATGCTATCAAGGTCAAGTGGTTTTATTTTTACCCCCTTTAAAGCCATATTCTTACCGAAATTAAAACCCATAACTCCTGACTTCAACTCAGTTTCTGCCTCTGGCATCGTCACTTTTCGAAATTGAGCTATTTTTCTTAACTGCGTGATACTGTCTAATTTAAGCCGTTCGTAGCGATTTTGATAATCTTCCAAGTATTGTTTTAATGATTCCGTACTTTTATTGGCTTTATCAATTTGAAGTGTATCATTCAATAATCGAATGGCTTTTTTACTATCGTTCATTTTATCCAAAGTCACATAATACAAGCGGGTATATCCTCTTTCTGTTGAATCTACGACCGACCACTTTTTATTCGTTCGCTGATAATTTTGATGGATAAAAGAGTCTAAAATCACTTTGTCCGCTTTTGAATAACGATTGGTATCAACTTTTAAAATTGAATCCATTTCATAGAGCAAATCATGGTGATACAGTTCTTTCTCGTTGATAAATCCTTCTTGACCATTACTGGACTTCCACATTTGACTAAAAATAAATGGTAGAATAATCCCTAACACAAAAAATAAGTTAATGGGCTGAATATAGCGTTTTCTATGTCCTTTAAAAAATTCTTCAGTCAATTTTCCAGGCACAAATAAATGCCTTATTGTGATAAAAATTTTATTATCTACATGGGTAAAATAATGGGATAGTTCATGCCATAAATCGTGCATTGACACATGCCCGTCCGTATTTTGTTGTCCACAATTCGGGCAAAATTTATCCATTTCGGCTAATGGATAATGGCAATTTTGGCAGTAAGAGATGTCTTGAATTCAATAGATCTTTTTCAAATCGCTGAAAGACTTGGAATACCATTAGAAATTATTCCTGGAGACAAGGAAGCTGAGATTACGTTTTTCGGTTCCATTTCGGGAATTAAGCTTGGTGATCATCAAACGACAGTTATCGATGTCGGCGGGGGATCCACTGAAATTATCATCGGAAACAGTAAGAAAATTCTATTTTCTCAAAGTGTTG
>JANPHO010000657.1:0-2204 GCA_031424515.1 Saprospiraceae bacterium | reverse complement strand
TAATTAAAAATCAAAAATCAAGCAATATGAAAAAAATATGTATCCTCCTCATTTTCATTTCACAAATGAGTTTTGCTCAAAATGGTAAAGAGAAAATAACGGTCACTGATTTGACTAAAATCAAGCAAATTACCAATATTTCTATGGCACCCGACGGTAAAAAAGCAGTTTATACACTCAGAAGTGTTGAAGCCAATGAGGAAAACAAATTGGAATATGAATATCGTTCTCACCTGTTTATTACGGATTTTCAGACTATAAAGCAATTGACTCGTGGCTCTGAAAGTGTGGGTTCAGGCGTGTGGTCGCCCGATTCAAAGCAGATTGCTTTTTCGAGGGCGGTGAAAGGCAAATCTCAAATATTCATCATGCCTTTGGACGGTGGCGAGGCGTTTCAATTAACGGATTCAAAATATGGCGCATCGAATCCCAATTGGTCAAAAGATGGGTCGAAAATTAGTTTTAGTGTCGGTTTGAGCATGAACGAATTGTTAAAAGACTCCATTTTAAATCCAAATAAAGGCATTCCATTATGGTCAATGGAAAAACCGGGTTTTAAAAATAATGATTTTTTAAAACCCAATAAAGATGTGAAACCAAATCCGGATGGTACAATCGAAGAAATTAGGGCATATTTAGCCAAAGATGAAGAAGATAAAAAGGCAAAAGTGTTCAATCGCTTAAATTTTCAAGGCGAAGCTACCACCCAACCCGAAATGAATTTCAATCATTTATACGTGATTGAAGCCAAAGAAGGCGCTAAAGCTAAGCCGATTTCAACGGGTTTTGAAAGCTATAACGGCGGTGTTTGGTTGGATAATAATAGAATATTAGCGAGCTCAGACTTTGATGCAAATATGCATCCCGATAGAGAGCAATCCGAAGCTATTCTCATTTTAAATGCTGATGGTTCTGGTAAAAAGGTGCTTTTAGGTGAAAAAAATATGAGTTATGGTGGCGTTTCGATGTCGCCCGATGGCATGAAAATGACGTTTTTTAAGTCTCCTACTGAGGGGGTCAATTTCCCCAATTTTTACGTAGCCAATGCCGATGGTTCGAGTCCAAAACAAGTACCGATTGACCGTTCTGTTGGGGCTGTGGCTTGGGCAAAAGATGGAAAATCCGTTTATTTCACGGCTCAATCTAATGGTGGGCAACCCATTTTCAAACTCGATTTAGCCAGTTTTAAAGTGGAGCAATTGACGGATTTTGAATCGGGCATTTTAAGTTTTGATGTTTCAAACGATAAAATATTGTACGCAAAAACCGAAGTATCGAATCCAAATGAACTCTACGTGGCTGATTTACAGATGAAAAATGCCGTAAAATTGACCTCAATAAATGATTGGGTTAAAAATAAAGCTTTGAGTATACCTGAAAAACACATTTATACCAATTCAAAAGGGATGAAAGTGGAATATTGGATAATGAAACCGAGTAATATTGAAACAGGGAAAAAATATCCGTTGCTTTTAAATATGCACGGAGGACCCACAGCCATGTGGGGTCCAGGTGAGTTTTCGATGTGGCATGAGCATCAATATTTCTGTTCGCAAGGTTACGGCGTTGTGTATGCCAATCCAAGGGGTTCGGGCGGTTACGGTTTAGATTTTCAAAGAGCGAATATCAAGGATTGGGGAACGGGTCCGCAAGAGGATGTTTTGGCAGCTGCAACGGATGCCGCCAAACAAAATTGGGTGGATACGGCTCGTCAAGTCATCACGGGCGGCTCTTATGCAGGCTATTTGACGGCTTGGATTGTGGGGCATGACAACCGCTTTAAGGCAGCTTTTTCACAGCGGGGCGTATATGATTTGACGACTTTTATGGGTGAAGGCAATGCGTGGCGTTTAGTGCCTAATTATTTCAATTACCCTTGGAATGATAAAACTGAAAAAGTTTTAGAAAGCAATTCGCCTTATACTTTTGTTGAAAATATTAAAACGCCTTTGATGATAAAACACGGTGAAAATGACCTTCGTACGGGGGTTATTCAATCTGAAATGCTTTATAAATCCATGAAAATACTCGGAAAAGAGGTAGAATACCTTCGTGTTCCGGGCGCAACGCATGAATTATCCCGCTCTGGCAACGTCCGTCAACGCATTGATAGAATGTTGCGAATTTATGAGTTTTTTGAAAGATACGTTGGTAAAAAGTAAGAAAATACTGAGGGGGTGTATAACAAAGTGTCGGAGTGACTT
>JANPHO010000656.1:0-1798 GCA_031424515.1 Saprospiraceae bacterium | reverse complement strand
CCCTTTAAATTTTAATCCCGCCGCTTATTTGCCCACTGATTCACCACTTTTATTGCCCAATATTGATAAAAATGAAGCTGAATATTACCCCACCCAAATAGAAAATAATCAAACGATTCTAAGATGGGCCGGTTACGGATTAGCAGCCATAATGGGCATCGGAGTCCTATTCCCATTTTTAATCCAAGGAACCCTTTTTATATGGTTTTTCATCATATTGGGACTAACAGTAGTGATGTCAAAAGTCTATGAAAATCGGGCGGTGAAAGAAGAAGCCAATGAATCGAGCCTTAATTTCTCCAATTCACTTTCACCTTATTTCGGCGCGTGGCTATCAGGCGGAGAAAGTCGCGTAACGCTCACAGCATTGTACGAGACTTTACCCGATTGCTCTTTTAATAAAACGGAAAAATCCATAAAATTTAAAAACCCAAATAAAAACCTTAAAAGAGGCAATCCGCTTCAAAAAACCATTGAAACGCTTGAAAAACCCGAAATAAGCATTGATTTCGTGAAAAATTCAATGAAAACCACCAGTCTTTTTATTGAAAAAGAACTCAATGATAAAGGTTATTTAAACCAAACAACGAGTAATAAAAGTGTCCCATTACTCATAATTTTCATTGTAATTGGGGCGGCGAGGATTATCGAAGGCGCATCATATCACAAGCCCATCGGCTTTTTAATAGCTACAATGGCGATAATGGGCATAACATACATTGTGCTTTCACAAGTTAATAGCTTAAAAATTTGGCGCGATGTTTTTCACGAACGCTTTACCCCCTCAGTATTTTCTACCGAAAAGCAAGTACAAAGCAACGAAAATGACCTCAGTTGGCAATTAGCAATGGTCGGTATCACCATCAATATGACAAATGATTGGCGATCCATAAATACTGCCTTCCAACCTCCTAAACAACACGGCGACGGTGGCGCGTCAAGTGGGTGCGGTGGATCAAGCTGCGGCGGCGACGGAGGAGGAGGTTGTGGTGGTGGATGCGGCGGTTGCGGAGGATGTGGGAGTTAAAAATCTATTTAAAAACAACAAAAATGAATAAAAATGACAGCATTAGCCCTCATTATAGGTCTTATTTTCATCGGAAATCTCTTGACCTCCCCTAAAAACAAGCATTATTATCACCATTCAGATTTCCCTCATTATCATTGGAATTCCTCTTTTGAAAACCCTTATTATCCACCTCAAAACCCTTATTTTTATCCTAAAAAAACCAATCAGGATGCTCAAGCACTGTTTTATACATTTTGCTTTTTAGTGGTTTTGATTGCTTTTTTAATATTTATGGGTAAAAATTAGGGTTCAAAAAACCCTATTATTCCCCATTTTGTCTAATAAAACCCTAAAAACAGCTTTAGAAAGCAGTTTTAAAATACAAGTCGCGACAAGTTTTATATTTTTACCTTTAAGCATTCATTAAGGAATTTTAAAATCAATAAAACCATGCGACCAACTATTTTTACAGCAATTGCTCTCATATTTATGAGTTGTGCAGCCAATAAAACCACCGCCGATTTGACCATCATTAACGCTAAAATATATACCGTTAATGATAAATTTGAAACAGCCGAAGCACTCGCTGTCAAAGATGGTAAAATAATCGCCGTCGGGACATCTGCCGAAATTTCAGAAAAATATACCTCCAAAGAGCAAATTGATGCCCAAGGCAAAGCCATTTATCCAGGTTTCATTGATGCACACGCCCATTTTTACCGCTACGGCGAAGGTCTGCAAACGGCTGATTTGGTGGGTACGCAAAGTTGGGATGACATCATTTCAAAG
>JANPHO010000655.1:0-6599 GCA_031424515.1 Saprospiraceae bacterium | reverse complement strand
ACTGACCGATGAATGGAAGGAACGAGGCGTGATCGAAGGACAAGAATACTCCATACTCACCGCTGAAATAGCTAAAGCGACATTTGGCTTGATACCATCCGAGCACAAAAACCTTAAAAACTTAGATAAAGAAAACTTGCGCGATCACATGACCAACCTCGAACTCATTTTTTCGATGTTGGGTGAGGAATCTACTCGCCTGTTTGCGATTGAAGGTGATGCCCAAGGTTTTCACGAAAACTTTGAAACGGCTCAAAAAGGAGGTAAAGCCGCCGGTGACGCTCGCCGTAATTTTGAAAAATCAGGTCAAAAAGTGGTATCTAACACCAATTTTTTAAAGCAGATAGAAGATGCTGAAAAAGAAAATACTTTGCCATCGGAGAGTGGGGGAGTCGAAAATACTGAGGGGTAGCTTAAAATGGCTTCCAAAAAATTCTAAAACCTTTTGGAGCTATTCAAAATTTGAAATAATCATTTAAATTTTAATTTCAAACAGAGCCAATGTGCCTTTATAATGTACAGGCAGCCCCTCTGTATTGTCCAAGTTAATGGTTTCAATGTACTCAAAGCCGCACTTGATATAATAATCAATCAGTTTCGGATTGTCGCCCCAAGTATCCAATCGGATATATTCTTTTCCATGCGCTTGGCAATAATCCTTTGCCCAATCTATGATTTTAGTCACAGAAGCAACCCCTCGAAAATCTGGATTGGTAACGATACGGTGGATATAAATGGAAGGTTGTTGGTCTTTTTCTTTCCAAATGACAGTATCATTGAAAGTGATGGCAAAAATGCACGCCACGGCATCGCCAATCATAATTTTCCATTGCCGATTTTCCCGAATTTCAGTTTCAATCAAATCCCTTTCAAAACTCAACCATTGCTTGTTAAAAACCGTTTTTTGATAAGCAATGGCTTTGTCATACATGTCGAATATCATATCAATATCCTCAATTGTGCTATTTTTTATGGTCATTTTTTTAAATTTTAGAAGCCACATCACGAATCACATCCAACAAATATTCCACCGATGCTTTTTGTTTTCGATGGTTAATCAGGCACCCCCTCAGTACAAACTCGTTATTGAGCTTCGTACCCGTGATGAAAACCCGTCCATCCGCTTCAAGCGCAGGAATTAACCTTTGAGTGATGTCAGTAATATCCTTTTCATCCGTAAAATTACCTTTATATCTAAAACAGACGACTGCCAAGTGAGATATTGATTTTAATTCAAAATCAGTTGATTGTGTTATTAAATCAGCCAAATAATGGGTCAAATCAATATCTTTTTGAATCATCTCTTGGATGCGTGAAAAACCATAGGCTTTGACAGAAAGCCACACTTTAAAGGCTTTTGCATTGCGTGACAGTTGAAAATAATGCTCATTGAATTCCAAACGAGCCGTTTTTTCCTCCAATTGCGTATCCAAATAATCGGCTTGTTTGAAATAGGTTTCACGCATGATGCTCCAATTTCGCACTAAAACACAACCAATTTCAAAGGGTTGATACAGCCATTTATGAAAATCAAGAGCGATAGAATCTGCATTCTCAATGCCTTTATACTGTGTTTTTAAAGAGGGTAGGGAAGAAGCCAAACCGCCATAAGCCCCATCAATATGAAACCAAATTTGATACTTTTTAGCAATTTCAGAAAGCGCCATCAAATCGTCAATAGCACCCGTATTGACCGTGCCAGCGTTGCCAACAATGCAGAAAGGCATAAAACCTGCTTCAATATCAGCCATGATTTGAGCTTTTAAAGCCTCTATATTGATAGTAAAATCAGCATTAGTCCTAATTTTACGGATATTATTCGTGCCGATGCCCAAGAGAGCGATGCTTTTATCGGTACAATTATGCGTTTCAGTGGAACAATAAAGCGTGAAAGGTTTTAATCTGAAAAGCCCATTTCTCTTGATGTCAAATTTTTTAAAAAATATATTCCGAGCCACCGTCAAGCCCGCAAGATTGGCTTCTGAACCACCGCTGACCATTGCGCCACCCGCTTCGGGAGTAAAATCAATCATTTCAGCCGTCCAAGCAATCACTCGTTTTTCAATCTCGGTCATGGCGGGTGCTAAATGCCATTTGGTATTATTTTGATTGACGGTGGACATAATCAATTCTGCAATTGTGGACATTTGATTGCCACCCGACATCACATAAGCGTACATATTCGTACCAAGATTGCCAGTAGCACTGTCAATCACCTTATGTTGCACTTCTTGAAAAAGTGGGTCAATATCCATCCCCGATAAAGGTAATTTTTCATCAAACCAAGCCGCCACTTCTTCTTGCGATTGGACATTAAAACCTTTTATGGTATCTACTTTTTCATACTGTTTTATGATTAATTCAGTTGTTTTTTCTAAAATATGCTGAAATTCATCTTGTGAATAATCTAAAGAATTATTTTCTTTGTCCAATACTTTTTCAAAAAACAGTGCGCCTTCAACAGGGTTGTTGTAGTATGGTGCAATTTGCTTAAAACCTTCTTTTTCATACATGGAAATGGCAGTTTTCATTCTCGGCAAAGTATCCAACACCATCTTTTTATAACCTAAAATTTGGGCATATTTGAATGCTTCGTGCAGTAATTTTTTACCAAAACCTTGACCCTTTAATGCGTCTTGCACATATAGCCTTTTGAGTTCACACGTTCCCTCTGCAATATATTTGATGCCGACACAACCGTTATAGTGTTTTAACTCATTTTCTAAAAGCAATAAAATGCCTTTTGGTTGTGCATAAATGGTATCTAAATTCGCTAATTCTCCATCAAAACCTTGAAAGCACAGGCTGAAACCCAACGTTTCGGCATATTCCAACATCAATTTTTTACCTTCTTCAAACTGCTCAGCGTCTTGAGCAACTATAATTTTCACTTTTTGCATCGGGTTATTTTTTAATTAAAATGGTTTTAATCGTTTTCATAGATTCAATAAGCGTGTTATAATCCGCTTCTGAAAGTCCGCCAAATGCTTGATTGACTTGTGACGCAGCACCTTTATCCAGTTTTTCAAATTCAAGTCGCCCCAGTTGGGTCAGTTTCAAATACATGACCCGCCCATCTGTAGCTGAGCGTTCTTTTGTAATCAACTTTTTCTTTTCAAATGATTTTAAAATACGGCTTAAATAGCCTTTATCCAAGCCCAAAGTGGTTAAAATATCATTTGCAGTAACAGTCGAATGGCAACTTATTTCACAAATAACGCGCACTTCTGCTATGGAATACGCGCTATTCAAGTACGTTTTATCCAAAAGTCCAATCACTTTTGAATAAAATCGATTAAAATTTCGGATGTCTTCTATTTGCTCTTGCTTCATGAGGCGAAGGTAAAATAAAATAGTTGATTTTGTCAACTATTTTATTTAAATAAATGGCTTTTGTGTATAAAAACCATTTTTAGGGGTGAAATACTGAGGGGGTAAACCACTTTTTTAAGTATTCTCATTTCGATGCTTCAAAAGCACATCTTTAACCCGCGTCCAACGCATATTTGGATAGCGTTCATTGTCAAGTCTATCCATATTGGATCGTTCATCTATCATATTGTGCATGTATTGCATGCCTTGCCAAGCAGGATAAAGCTCTTTTTCAGCGGGTGCAAATGTACGGGCAATCTTAATAATGATTCCTAACAAGCCCGAACCACCCGGACGAAATAGGCGAAATTTTTGACCTGTTACATCCATCACAACGGTTTTTATGGCGCGTGGACTTATTTGTTCACCCGCTATGCGGAGATAGCGAGGCGTGGATGAGTCAAGCGCAGTATTTGCCGTGAAAATAGCAGTATCGGCTACAGTCGTGAAACCCATGCGGTGGTCAGCATTACCCCAATAAAGGACGAGTTTTTGTTTAAAAAGAATGAGTGGCATTTCATTGGTGAGCATATCCATAAAAGCCCCATTGAAAATGGTGGTGGCTGAAATGGGTGTTTTATCAAGATATTGATGAAATTCCCTTCTTAAATCTAAGTTGCGGTTTTCACCATCCGAAAACTCAGTAAAATCCAAGGAATAATCGGAGGGAATAAATCGAGGCACGCCGGCTGCAATGGCGGCATCCAACAATATTTTTTGAGTATCAATTATCACCTCACGCAAACCCGCTAAAGCAGATACAACGCAATCAGCCCCAAGGCATACTTTGGACACGGCTTCCACATCCATCATATTTACCTTAAATACCTGTGCTCCCAATTGCTCAAGTCGGTTGACCTTTCCCATATCGCTACTTTCCCGCACAATGGCTCTGACTTCAGCTCCTCTTTCAAGTAAAGCATAAACAATGCGTTCTCCCAGATTGCCAGTTGCGCCCGCTACTACTATTATTTTTTTCATATTTTACTTCTTGTCTTTTTTAACTCGACAAATGTGGTGTTTTTAATACATTTTTAGCGAAACAGCGAAATTTATATTTCTAAAAAGGCATTTTAATGATAAAAACGCTTTATTTCTCCCACATAACCGGGTTCAAAGGCGAATCAATCACTTCCCCAATAGTCGCCCCCGGGCACCACGTATTCCAATCATTCACTTGATTTTCGTTTTCAGGCTCTTGCAAAATCATGTCTCTATCCATAAAAATAACGGTCATGACTTTGCGCATTTCAGTTGTCTGATTAGCGCCCGCACGGTGGAACACCCAACCCGAATGAAAGCTCACTTCGCCCAAATCAAAAGACTCAATGACGTGTTTGAAATCCGTAACCCGCAGTTTCTTTTGGATTAAGACTTCGCTTTCGTCGCCGATGGCTAATTCTCTGCCTTCGACAATGACGTGGCTGCCTGCACTAAACTCAAGAGGTCCCATTTCGAGAGGAACCGCCTGTAAGGGTATCCAAGCCGTGATGGTCTTGTCGGTACTGAGGGGCCAGTAGTATTGGTCAGCGTGCCAAGGGGTAATGCCGCCGCCCCCTTCTTTGTAGAGCGCTTGATCGTGATACATCCGCACTCCCTCAGTCTGCATGAGTTCAGCGGCAATTCTTGCGAGGCGTTTGCTGAAAACGAATTCTTTTATCGTTTCATCTTGCAGCCAAAGATTGAAAATTTGTAAAAACGCTTTGCCATAGGTATCGCGTTGGTCGAGAGGCTTATCGTTCTTATTCAATTCTACGACTTTTTCACTGATTTTATCGCCATAATAAGCCAATGTTTCGGCATCAAACACATTTTTAAGTTTGATAAAGCGATTTTTTTGAAAAAAATCGATAGCTTCTTGTGGAAGTTGATAGGGTTGGTCAAGTATATTTTTCATTTTAAAATATTTTCAATGTAAAAATCATACTGCAAAATAATACCCTTTGAACTGTCGCAAACTGTTTTATAGCATTTAATTTTTACCCAATAAAAATACCAAAGGAATATCCAATCGCTTTGCCCAAGATTTTTCACTGTGATCATCGCCTTTAAAAACCTTAGTTATCCAGTTTTTGGGAGTAAAACTTTTTGACAGCATAATCGCATCGACCTGTTTTTGAAAAAACGGATAAAAGCTATCTAAAGTAGCGGTGCCGTGGTCAAAATAGATTTTATGGGTTTTGGGCGATGGCAGACATTCTTTCAAATACGCTAAAAAAGTATCGGGAATGCGTTGTGTCACTTCCAGTGTTCCTATCCAATGGGTAGAAAGGCACGCAGCACCGCCAAATACTGAGGGGTACTCACAAATGGCATACATCGAAACCAAACCACCCATGCTTGACCCCGCAATAAAGGTATTTTCCCGATTGGATAAAGTGGAGAATTGCTTGTCAATGAAGGGTTTTAATTCAAAAACGATGCATTTTAAGTAATTATCTGATTGTACTTTATCGGGAAATAAGCCTGTTTTAGGATTTTGTCGAGCATAATTCAAAAGGCTGTCTCGGTAGGAGAGGGGCAGGCTTTCAAAAGGTTTTTGTGGAAAATATTCCGCGTGGCGGGCTTTGGTGTTATGAATAGCCACGACGATACAGTTTTTAATCCGCTTTTCAGCTATCAAACGCCCCATCGTTTCATCCACGCGCCACTCTTTATGATTCAAATTTTGAGTGGAATCAAACAGCATTTGCCCGTCGTGCATATACAAAACGGCGTATTTTAATTTAGTGTTATAGCCATTTGGAAGCCAAACATCTACTGTTCGAGAGGTTATATATTTTGAGTTAAAATTATTAAAACGCTTCACCGAACCTGATGAAATTGTCACGGATTGGCTGGAAGCATTTATAACAAGTCCAATGAAAAAGAAGAATATAAATCGTTTTGTCATTTTTACTTGTTGTTTTCCAGATTACTTCATTCCTAAGTGATTGGACAAAATCATTTATCAGATATTTTTTAAAACCACATTATATTAGTTATGTGGTTAGAACACAATGATAGATAATTTTGTCCACATACGGAATTGCAATAACGTGCAATTATAAAAATATTATTTTACTTTTGTAGAGTGATTAGTCAATCTAATAAACATATAAAAATAATAACTATTTTCAGCCCGATAGAAAACAGTTATTATTTTAGCCAACTACTGAATATGGATAAGAGAGATAAAATACTGAACGCGGCTTTAAAACTTTTTGTGGAATACGGTTTTCATGGTA
>JANPHO010000654.1:0-13490 GCA_031424515.1 Saprospiraceae bacterium | reverse complement strand
GCAGGATTGCCCGCATTGCTTTCACCTTGATACCATAAAACGCCTTTTATTGGAAACGGCACAACGGGCGCAGTCATCGCATTGAACAAAGCCGTTGGTTGATTTTGGACTGAAAAATTGAAGCCACCAAAACCTCGTATCGGTTCATACACTTCTCCAACTTTATATTGCCAATCGCCTTTTAAATCAACATTTTGTCCATTAGCCGTTAAAACATAGTTTTTATCGGGTACAAAACCACCCTTTCCACCAGTATTAATGACCCGAATAACAATTGTATTTTTACCTGCTTTTAAAACATTAGCGGGTACTTCGTAGCGCCGTGGCGGATATTGATAGGTGATATTGCCGACTTGGACGCCGTTTACATAGGTAAAATCAGCGTCAATAATGCGTCCCATAAACAATTTGGCAGGAACGCCCATCATACTCGCGGGCACGTCTATTTCTCTGCGATACCACACCACACCGTTCAAATCCTTAATGCCTTGGTCTTCCCAATAGCCCGGGATATTAATATTGCGCCAACCTTTAGGCGTATAATTGGGGTCAAACCACTTTTCTTTCATGCCTAAATCTTCGGATTTCGGGTTTCGGATTTCGGGTCTTGGGTTCTGCGTCTCGATAGGCGTTTTATTTTTTTGAATGATTTGAGCCAAATCTTCAAAATTTTTCAGCCCATCTTCACTGATCCAAGCCTCAATCGGCGTACCGCCAACGCTTGGATTGATTAAACCAATGGGTATTTTATACTTTTCATAAATAGCTTTGGCAAAAAAGTAAGAGACTGCTGAAAAAGTAAAAATATCCTTCGGATTCGCTTTTTTCCACTCGCCCGAAGGCAAATCCATTTGTGGGCTGCTTAGATTGGTCAAAGTGGGAATAAAAAAAAAGCGGATATTGGGGTTGTTAGCACTCGTGATTTCATCGGGATATTTCTCTTTGACCCGCTCCATTTGTGTCACCATATTCGATTGACCACTGCACAACCACACATCGCCAAATATGACATCGCTGACTTTAACCTCATTTTTACCTTTGAAAAGTATATCGCCACTGACATTGGCTTTTTGAGGCGGTAGCATTAGCGACCATTTTCCAGATGCATCCGCTTTTGTCGTAATTTTCAAGTTTTTAAATTGACACGTTACGGCTTCATTGGACGATGCCCAACCCCACATTTTTATAGGTTTATCGCATTGCAACACCATGCCGTCGCTGATGAGGCGAGGCAGTTTAATTTGGCTAAAACCTATTGTTTTAATCGTAAAAAAGAATAAAAATAGCAATTTTATAGACTTTGACATATCTCGTTCGTTAAAACTGATTAATTATTTTAAAACTTCACCACCTCCCAATACGCTTTTTTAGGTTGATTATTCACATCAAAAAGCAAAGGAAAATCCTTGCGTCCCGGAATCGGAAAATTATCCAACCAAGAGCGTTGGTCAGATAGATTCCAAAAAGTGACGCTTGTTACCTTGTCTTTATGTTTTCTAAAAACCTCAAAAAGCATTTTGTACTGAGCTATTTGTTTTGCTTCTAAATCTGCCGTAAATTCTGCCATACCTTTGAATGGTTCATTACTGCGCTCATGTTGTTTTGCATAGACCGAAACGTCGACTTCCGTGAATTGCACTTCCAATCCCAAAGATGCAAATTTGGTAATAGACTCTTCCAATTCAGCTGCCGAAGGCTCAAAAATTGACCAATGCCCTTGCAATCCTACGCCGCTAATCGGCACACCTTTCGCTTTCAATTTTTTCACTAATTGATAGATGCGCTCCCGTTTTACGGCATTTTCAGTATTATAATCATTGTAAAAAAGCTTCGCTTTGGGGTCGGCAGCGTGAGCGTATTCAAAGGCTTTTTCAATGTACTCCTCCCCTATTATTTTATAAAAATCAGACTCTCGCATTGCTTTGTCTCCACCATCATTGATGGCTTCATTGACAACATCCCACACGTAAACTTTACCTTTATAACGGGTAACAACATCCGTAATATGCGTTTTCAAACGGGCTAAAAGCTCTTCTTTTGTCACCGTTCTGCCTTCTTTTTTAAAAAACCAACTAGGTGTCTGATTGTGCCAACACAGGGTATGACCCCTCAGTAAAATGCCATTTTTTTGGGCAAAATCAGCAACTTTATCCGCAGGAGCCCAATTGTAACGATTTTCTTCGGGGTGAATAGGACCCATTTTCATGACATTTTCGGGTGTCATGCTGCTGAATTGCTTTTTAATCATGCCCTCCGTTTGCATATCATCGAACAACTGCGGCGAGACCGCCACGCCAATCGGGAAGTACTTTTTATAGTAGTCTTTTAACCCTTTTTCATTGGGGTTTTGAACATACACCCTCGTTTCAGGCGCACCTAAATAACTCGGTTTTTCCTCGCCTCTCGTCACGGTTATTTTTTGTAAAACGACACCCGCATCCACAAGCCAATATTTCAATATATGAACACCCGCTGTTTTAAAACCATGCTTCGATTTAATAATTGCACAGTTATCAGCCACCATTTTTTCCCACGCCTTGTTAGATAAATCAGGTGTTAAATCCATGATTTGCGGCGTTTCATCATCAATAGAAATGGCATATTGCAGGCTTTTTGACTCATTAAAATTCAGACTTGGCGATAAATAAGCCGTTACCGTTGCCTCTCCCGCTTCGGCAACCCATATTTTATAATCCAAATGGGGTGAATTTTCGGAAAGCGTTTGCTTGGCTGCGGTGACAGGCATTGACGTCACGCCCGAGCCTTTGCGCCCAATATCGGGTATTACTTGCCAGCGTATATTGTCTTTTTCAACTTTACTCGTGAAATGCTCAGCATCTATTGAAACTGTTTTATCAACTTCTACAAAACCGTAGAAATCACCAATTTCAGGTTTTAAAATATTCACAAAAACGGTGAAATTTTGCCCCGAAGTGGTCTCTATACTGAGGGGTATGTGGTGTTTGCCCTTAGCCAATTTTGCCACCTCCACACTGACTTCAATCCGCTGTTCGGTGGTAACAGTACCTTTTAAAAGCGATATTTTTAACGCTTTTTCAGTAGTTTTAATGGTAAAATCAAATGGTTTTGTGCTTTTATTAAAAATATCAAAATAGCGGCTTTGGGGCATCGCTGTATTGATTTCGGGCAATTCATTTTGAGCATTTAAACCCTCGACAGATATACCCGCTTCGGCTTTTTCAGATGGCGTTATCGTCTTTTGCTCGGGCATTTTTTGGACATTGGGTTGTTGCCAATACGTGTAGCCAATGTGCGTTTGCGACATCATGTGGTTCCACTTGCCACCCGCTAAAACTTTGTGAAACTCGTCCGTTAGTTCAGCATCTTTTTTATATAATTCCTCCGAACGCTTGGCCAAATCATTGGTCGAAACACGTCCTTGTTGAGCATAAAGGCGATTTTTAGCCGTATTGATGTACAAATCATTCATATTTGCACAAGCTTTTACGGGGAACAAAACAAGTTGATAAAACGCATCTTTGTATTCCGAAGCCAAATCCGCATAGATACTTTCCGCTTGTTTTTCCAAACTGCGGTACTCTTCCAAAAGTCTTTCCGCTTCACGATAATTGGCTAAACTGTACGTTTCTGGGCTCAATAATTCGGGTTTTCTACGGGCATTGATATTGGCATACCCCCTCAGTATCTCGGCGATTTGAGGGGCATATTTTACCCCAAATTGCTGCGTCACCCACCGTTCTGTGTAAAAACGCAAATTTTGAGCAGGCATCCGCTCGGGATTCCAAGCATAGTCCATAAAGAAGTTTAGAGGGAATTCCATGGGCTTGATATCACCGACATTCACTATCCAAATTTGGTTGGCGCCGTAGCTATTCGCTAAGCGCATTTGTTCCCAAATTCGAGATATATTGTTGGTATTCAACCATTTATAATTGCGTGGACCTCCGACGTAATCAAAATGGTAATAAATACCGTAACCGCCCGAACGCTTTGGCGCATCGATCTTGGGCAGTTTGCGAATATTGCCCCAGTTGTCGTCGCAAAGCAACAAAGTGATGTCATCATCCACCCGCATACCCTTGTCGTAATAATCTTGAACTTCTTTATACAAAGCCCACAATTGAGGGGTTTGTGCCGCATTTTTACCAGTTACCTCACTGATAATTTTACGTTGATCCGCCACGATTTTTTCAAGTAAAGCAGTAGCCGTTTCTCTTGACATGGGCGCATCACCATCGCCTCGCATACCTACGGAAAGGATTTTATCATAATTTTTAGACCTTTCAACACCTTCTCGCCAAAAAGCTCGTAAGCTTGAATCATTCTTTTCATAATTCCAAAGTCCTTTTTTACCATATCGACGCCACTCATCGTGCGCCCGACCCAAAGGCTCGTGGTGCGAGGTGCCCATGACGATGCCGTATTCATCTGCCAATGCGCCATTTGCTTTATCATCATCATAAAATGCATTGCCCCACATGGCTGGCCAATGATAATTGCCTTTTAAACGAAGCGTTAATTCAAACACTTTTTCATAAAATTTGGCATTGAAACCACCGAATTTCTCTTTTGACCAATTGGACAAAGCGGGTGCTTCATCATTGATAAAAAAGCCTCGATATTTCACCACTGGCTTATCGTATTTGTAAAAATTGCCCCTTACATACACTTCTTTACGCTTCATTACTGGCACATCAGCCCACCAATACCACGGCGATACGCCCATCATCTGCGACAAATCAAATACACCAAAAGCCGTACCTCGTCTATCGCTCCCCACAATCACTAAGGCTTTTTCAACCCCATTCATCGGCTTATCAACGACTTGAATTTGATAGGCTTCCCATTGGTTTTTAAGGCTATCAACTTTGATTTTATTGTCAACAGCGAGTTGCTTTATCAATTTAGAGTTTTCTAAACTGCCTATAATGACCAAATACTGAGGGGGTGTCCCTACTGAATTGATAATATTCGGTTTTTTACCCGATACCAATTCCACGTCATGCTGTAACCATGACACAGCTTTTTTGACGGTGTTTAAGTCGTTTTCATCAACATAAATAGCGGTTGCGCCATTGGCATCCGCCATTGGAAAAGCGTTGGGTTCTTTCGATTCCAAAATGGGATTTTGTTGAAATTGCCCTTGTGCCGTTATTTTAATGGTAAAAAGGAGGAAAATAAAAAAAGTGCAAATACTGTTTTTCATAGCATAAAGTTTAAATAGTCGATTATTATGAATAAAAATAATACTTTTCGGCATTACTTTTAAATGCTGATTAATTATTTATCACAAGCGTGGTCACACTGTAAGGTGCCATGTCAAGTTCAATGGCATTATCGGTCACTGTAGGTGTTTTCTTTGCCATTGTTACGGTTTCGGAAGTGGTATAGGACGTGACTGATTTAGGAACTAAACCACTCAATTGGGTATTATTCACTGAAAATGATTCAGGATTAATGATAACAACTATGGTTTGAGCGTCTTTTTTATAAGCCGTAACTTTCAGAAAATTTAAAGCAGGTAAATCCACACCAACCCGAACAAAACCCGGTCTGACATATTTTGAAAAATGAGAAAAAGCGTAACCACGCTTTAGTACTGCGCCATTCGTTGTATTTTGCTCACCATCTCCGATAAAAGAGTAGAAGCGTTGCAGGTACCACCAAATATATGCATTCCAGTTGTTAGACATGGCGTCATGAACCGTACCGAGCATTTTTATGGATTCCGCCCAAATAGCATTTTCGGAATAGGTACTCCATGCTGGTGCGCCAGAATTGCCAGTATTCAGGTTTAACAGATATTCCGTCATCCAGATTTCTTTCTTTTTTTGCTCAGCCAAAGGAAACTTTACCAAACCACCACCATAAATATGTCCAGCTACAATGTCGATTTTTGCAGCGGCTGAATCGCTGGACAATATGGCATTGGTCATCGTCTGATTGAAATTTAAGGATTCTGGAGCAGCTACTTTAGCACCCACTATCTGTCCCGGTGCTTTTAGGAAGTTAATCATGTCATCAGCAGTCCAATCGCACGATTCATAAGTGGGTTTCCAATCAGGTTCATTTTGGATTGAAACCACGTCAATTTTAGCACCATTTGCCGCTTGATAAGCTATAAATTCGTTGATATAGTCTTTGAAGGCTTTGTAATTTTGAGAGAGTAATGCGCCTCTGATATCACTGTTATTGTCTTTTAGTGCAGGTGGCGGTGACCACGGGCTCGCCAATACTTTCACCCCATTTTTATTGGCTTCTTTCACTGCTTCGGTGATAATAGACCATTCTGATTTATTAGATGAAATGCGCACTCTAAAAATACTTAAACCCAACTCACCATCATTCAAACCGAATGCTTTAGTGGCTTCGGCAGGTTTGAGTGATTGAGTTCCCCACATGCGGTTAGCACCGCCAAAACCGGCAATGGTTTGGTAAGTAGTTTGTGGATTGATAGTGATTTTAGTGGGACTCGTTTTTGTCACTACTGGAGTGCCGCCTGTATTGTCTTTTTTACAAGCAGAAAATGCCACCAATCCAATGAGAAAGTATAAAAATGGTGTGAATATTTTTTTCATTTTAAAATTTCGAACTTTGAATGAAGAGAAAATTAGGTGCGTCTTAAAAATTACATCTCTGAAAGGCTCGCATACTGAGGGGGCATTTCATGACAGAGGTAGTCTGAATTTGCCGATACTTTTATGTAAATAATGGAAATGGAAAAGTTATGAAAAGAACATAGAATAGAAGGGGTAAATAAACTTACCCCTTCATTTACTATGATTAACTCAGTTAAAAAACTATTAATAACCCGGATTTTGCGGGAACTTAGGCCCTTCCACCGTTCTATCAATCTGTGATTGAGGAATTGGCCGCAGCATGTGAAAATCTTGAACATAAGGTGCAGCTTCTCTATTCCATTCTTTTACCCGACGCACCAACGAACGAGTACGCACCAAATCTTGCCAACGTTGCCACTCACCGAAGAGCTCACGACTTCTTTCATCAAGGAGAAAATCTAAAGTAACATCTGCGGCTGTGATTTCCATTGCTGTTGCAGCGGCTGTGTTTTGTGCGACTGTGTTGGTTTTTCTGAAAGCAGCTCTTCTTCTTATTACATTGATTAGTTCTGCGGCTTTAGCACTATTTCCTGCTTTAAAATTAGCTTCTGCACCTATCAAGTAAACATCAGAAAAACGATACAATACACAAGGTCTTGTGGAAGGATCATTGAAATTAGCACCCCTACTTGGATCCATAAACTTTTTGAGTGAAGGGAATATACTATTGTTCCAAAGACTTGGTGGTACAACTATACCTTTGAAAGGTCTTGTGCCAACAAACTGCGGCGCACCCGACACTTCAAAATCGGGTAACCATACAGCTGTATCTTGCCCGACAACCATGCTGTAACCGATACCTCTTTTATTATTAGCAGCTGTTGCAGCGTTGGTAACTGCCACATTCGAAATATAAACTTGGTAAAAACTATTAGCAAACCTTGAATCAATGTCTCTTTTTGTAAATGCTTGGTCTAAAAAGTAATTTTTACCTGTGTTGGCACCTGTTGTCCATCTATCACTGTTCGGGCGCATCCGAATAAATGGTCTACCATAGAATGCATCTCTGATCATTGCTGAAGTGCCGCTATTGACAAAGCCGCCATTTGCATTTGTGGTTGAATTGATGCCACTGTTAGCAGGGTAATTCCAGTTAGTGAACCACGGTGTAAGGTTTTGCGCAGCACCGCCGGCAGCACCACCACCTACCGTATAGTAACCAAATTTAGCATCCAAAACGTGGTCACTCACGAACATTGTTTCTTTACCGTAGTCATTGGCTGGCACGAATGCATCACCAAAATCTGCCCATAAATCGAGACCATAAGTCGCTTTATTAGCAATAATGTCATTACAAATATTGGCTGCTTGCGTGAAATCAGCTGCTGTATTGTTCAACCAGCCCCTTGTCAAATAGGTTCTTGCTAACAGATATTGAGCTACAGGCTTTGTAGCTGCTTTGCTTAAAAATGGTGCCGTAGGCGTATTAGGCAAGTCATTGGCAGCTTCTGTCAAATCTTGGATAATTAATTTGTAAATTTCCGAAGCAGGGTCTCTTTTAGCTGCTTGCGATGGTACTGTGATAAATTCAGTGTGCAATGGCACATCGCCAAAAGTGGTAACAAGATAGTAATACCAAAAACCTCTTAAAAATTTGGCTTGTGCCAAATACTGTTTTTTAGTGACTTCTGGCAAATCAATTGTCTGACCGAATTTTAACACGCCATTTAACGTGTTAATGTCTTGAAATGCAATACCCCAAGCAGCACCGAAATTGGTAGCGTTCAGACCATTATACGTACCACTTACAGCGTTACCACTTGCACCTAATAAGAACTCATCCGTTCCCATTTGCATTTCGTTAGTGAACCCCTCAGTGCCCCAGATGGCTCTGATATCATTATAAACACCTGAGATACCACCCAATACGCCCGAAGGACTATTAAAAAATGAGGGCACTACCTGAGATTGAGGATTTTCCTCCAAAATCTTTTTACAGCCCGAATTGACAAAGACTGAAAAAGCGATTATTAATAAAAACTTAATATTTTTCATTTTTAATATCTATTTAGAAATTAGAATTTAAGATTAAGACCAAGTGTGAATTGTCTTACTGGTGGGTTGTTCAAATTGACAGCGATTTGTCTCGTAGGAACACCAGCATCACCCACACCTTGAGGTGCTAAAGTACCATCGCTATATCCGTTACCCTCAGGGTCAGTTGCATAACCATCGCGTACAAGTGGTGAGTAAATGATAAATGGATTGGTTACATTCACATACATTCTTGCCGAGTTAATGCCTGCCTTTTTGAATAATGGATTTGATAAATTATAACCTAAATTAATACTTCTACATTTGATAAATGAACCATCGTAATAACCTAAAGTAGAACCGAAGAAAGCTACAGCATTACCCGCATCTGGTGCTGGGAAAGCGTTAGTAGGATTGTCTTTTGTCCAATAATCTGTTTTTACTTGGTTCACACGGCTTTGATTGAAAAACGCAAAACCACCTGAACCCGTAGAGTTACCTGTAAGATAAGGAACTATGACCTTCATGCCCATACGAGCAAATACAACTACCGATAAATCAAAGTTTTTGTAACTCACGCGTTGAGTCATACCGCCTTCCCATTTAGGTTGGAAATTGCCGATGATTTGACGGTCATTGCCATCTATTTTACCATTACCGTCCAAATCTTCTACTCTGATTTGACCCGGGAATTGAACAGGCGAAGTTTGCTTTGCCAATATGCCTCCATCAGCATCTGATTGCTGCCAGATACCAATTTTTTTATAATCGTAAATAACACTGAGGGGTTCTCCAACAAACCACCCAGCACCTTTATTGAACTGTTCGGTAGGTGTTGTTAATTGCGTAATTTTTTCTCTATTGAAAAAATACGTTAAATCAGTAGTCCAATTGAAACCGCTAGGGTTTTTGATGATTTCAAACGTGAAAGAAGATTCAAAACCTCTACCCTCTGTTTTACCTAAGTTTTTCAACGTTGAGCCCGCTCCATTACTTTGAGGTAGTGGCACTGACAAGAGAATATCTTTCGTTTTTTGCTCATATACATCTAATGAACCCGTAATTCTATCACCAAATAAACCGAATTCAAGACCTACATCTGTTTGAGAAGTAGATTGCCAACCCAAATCAGTGGCTGGAAGACTCGTTACTGTATATGCCAACTGTTGCCCCGCAGTCGTTGTACCGAAGTTGTAGAATCCAGCAGATAGAGCACCCAAGGTAGCGTAAGCCCCTACGTTTCTGTTACCTGAAATACCCCAACCACCTCTCAGTTTTAAATTAGAGAATACTTTTTGGTTTTTCATGAAAGGCTCTTCTGTGATATTCCAACCCAAGCCAATAGCAGGGTAATTAAAATATTGATTGCCCGGAGACAACGTCGAAGAACCGTCTCTTCTCATTGTTAATGTCAACAAGTAGCGGTTATCGTAGCTATAGTTGAATCTACCCATGTACGATAATAAACCTGTTTCAGAAAAGAAATTGCCATTGGTATTGGCAGAAGTTTGTCCCGATGCAAGTGTAAAGTTAGAGTTGAGGATATAATCCGCAGGAACACCTCTAACGTTAAAACTACTACCTTTTGAATGGTTTTTAGTCACCTCAAATAATCCTGTAAAACCAATTTTATGTTTGTCTGCCAAAACCTTATCGTAATAAAGCAAGTGTTGAGCATTAATATCCCAAAACTGAGTATTGCTCACATCAGCACTAGAAGAAGATTGAACAGTTGCTTGATTCAAATAAGTAAGTGGCCCGCTATAGCCATCAAAATTTGATTGGCTAAAATTCAAACCAGCGTTAAACCTATATTTTAAACCATCTAAAATATTTACTTCAGCATATACACTGTTGAATGTTCTTAACGCTCTATTTCTCGATAAAATAGCATTTGCTTTCGTTCTCAGCGTAAGAGGGCTTACTTGTTGTGCATCAAGTGAGCCTACCGCAGGGTTAATATTGAGTGTACCATCAGCATTGTAAGTAGGTGCCAAAGGCGTTAAACGCACCAAACCACCAGGAATACCACCACCACCAGGATTATTGGTATAAGTCAAAGTATTTATAGCATTCAAACCAATTTTTACCCGCTTTCCGATTCTTTGGTCAATCGTTGCTCTTAAATTGAAGCGTTGGAAATCTTGATTAGGAATAATACCCGTCTCATTCAAGTAACCCGCACCAAGACCAAATTGAGTGTTATCACTACCACCTTGCAAACCTAATTGGTGATTAGTCATAAAACCTTGTTGATAAATTAGATCTTGCCAATCAGTCGATACACCTGCTGCCAAAGCATCTTTTTCGGCTTGTGTCAACAAATAACTGGAAGTACCCGGGCTACTGCGGTTGTAAGTAGCAGCATCTTCTTTGAATTTTGCGAATTCAGTACCATTCATGATATTGTATTTCCCCATAATTGACGTAACGCCATGATAGCCGTCGTAACTCAAAACAGGTTTTCCAATTTTACCCCTTTTAGTTGTCACCAATATAACACCACCCGCACCACGCGAGCCAAATATCGCAGTGGCAGAAGCGTCCTTCAAAATTTCGAGGCTGGCAATGTCGTCAGGGTTGATATCATTAAGCCCACCAAAAGGAATACCATCAACAACCACTAGTGGACCATCAAGACCGTCGCTACCACCAGCACTAGTTGTAAGGGTTCTGTTACCCCTGATTCTGATTTGCCCTTGCGAACCGGGTGTTGAGCCATTGCTCACGATGGTTACACCGGCTGCACGACCTTTCAACTGATTTAATAGGTTGGGTGCAGGCACTTCTTTCAAAGTGGCTTCGCTGACCGATACCACAGAACCTGTAACGTCTTTTTTCCTTTGCGTACCATAGCCGACTACCACCAGCTCACCCAAGGCTTTACCGTCTGGACTCAGTTGAATACTGAGGGGGGAGTTGTCGCTAACAGCCACCTCTTGTGTAAGATAGCCTACATAAGAAACGAGTAAAGTGCTCGCTTTCGGTACATCAAGCGAAAAGTTACCGTCCGAGTCAGTTACTGTACCTTGAGCGGTTCCTTTCACAATAATGGACGCACCCGGTAAGCCCTGCTTAGTTTCGTCAGTAACAGTTCCTTTGAGTGTTAAATTTTGAGCTTGTAAAATGGAAAATCCACAGCTTAGTAGCAGTATAATACTACAAAAAGTGATGCGTTTTCCAATGTCATTCCAGTAAGGTAATTTTAATCTCATCGTTAGTTAATTTAGAATTATTAAAAGTGTCAAAATGACAATTATTAATTAAAGTAAAAAAAATTAATTATAGATTTTGATGTTTTTTAAAGTGTCAAAAAGACAATTATTAAACAAGGCAAAAAAAATAGACCAAATTCTTAATAGTTTTTAAAAAAGCTATTTTATAACTTATTGATAATTAATATTTTATCAAACCATAGACTAACGACATACGTAATTTTTGGTTGTTAAATACTGCTTTTACCAAATGAAAACCATGTTTATATGTCAAAATTAAAAATTAATTCTAAATATGCAACCGATTACATTAATATTTATTAAAAAATTTCAATTCGACTATATGATTGTATTCTAAAACATCACAAAAGAATGTTTTAAATGGGTATAGTGCACTGAAACAAGAGAAATTATACCACTGGTATCGTTGAGCACGTCGCGATTTTAGTTTCATGACAATGGCACAAATGGCCAAAGAAACCAATGATGCAGTTTATTACCTAATCACCAAAATCTTTAAAAGGGAACAATCGACGCCCAAACCCTATTTCACAAATATGTAAATGCGATTTTGATATTAGTATCGGTCACTTCCTATACTGAGGGGTAACTTTTAAAAATTTAATTTTAAAAATCCAAAATCGACACGTTTCCGTAAGTGAAACGAACAAGGTTTTTAAATAAATAAACTTTAAAATGGCAAATTATCATTTTATAACCCACTGGCAAGTTGAAGCGACTTGCGCCGAAGTTTACGACGTTTTGAAAGGAGCCAATGAACTGCCTCGTTGGTGGCCTGCTGTGTATTTGGATATCAAAACGCTCGAAGCGGGTGAACCCAGCGGACTTGGTAGGGTGATTGAATTGTACACCAAAGGCTATTTACCTTATACACTTCGATGGAAATCCAAAGTAACCGAAGTGAGTCCCATTGAAAAAACGGGATTTGCTTTAGAAGCTTTTGGCGATTTAAAAGGGCGAGGGGTGTGGCATTTTAAACAAAATGGCAATCTATGCGATATCACTTACGATTGGAAAATTGATGCCGAAAAACCTTTATTAAAGTACTTATCGTTTATTATGAAACCTCTTTTTTCGTCCAATCACCATTGGGCAATGAACAAAGGCTTAGAAAGTTTGAAGCTGGAGTTATTAAGGCGTCAAAAAGGATTGCCTGCACATATCCGCCCACCGCAACCGACATTTCCTCATAACTTTTTGAATAACAAGATTTTATGAAATGTACCCCTCACCTAAAACAGAAAAGAGATCTTAGTCGAGAATCATGACAAAAAAAAATGAGGGCTGCCCAGAGACAACCAACCGACAGACCCACAAAATAACTAAGGTTTAAGCGAATAAAGTGACGAATTCGTCTTCTTTAAGCTCAAACTTAGCAATAGTTCTTTGAATTTGCTTGATTTTCAGTTTACGTACTTTTTCTTGGTATTCTACCATTGGCTGTGGAGAATAAGGCTGTTTTTTTTGAATCATATTGTAAATAATAATAGCGAGCTTTCGAGCAGTGGCAGTAATAGCGGTACCTTTGCCCTTGAAAGCTGCCATTCTGCGGTAAAAAATAGCGAGGGAACTCTCTTTATTTTTAGCCACAGCAATAGCGGCTTGTTTGAACGCCTGTCTGAGTAATGACTTATTTTTTTGCGTTTTACTCGAAAGGACTACGCCCCCTGTGACTTTC
>JANPHO010000653.1:0-7534 GCA_031424515.1 Saprospiraceae bacterium | reverse complement strand
GGATGCCTATGGTGGATGCGACTTTGTTGTTCCATATTGATGAAAAGAATAAAAATGTATAATTATCTCAAAATGGCGCTGAGTATTTGGATAAAATTCACGGTGATGTTAACTTTTTCACATTGCCCGACATTGCTTCTTAAATGATGGCAATCGACTCCGACCCCTCAGTAGCGAAGGAAGATAAGCACCAACGCAAAGAGGCTTTGGCGCAAGAGTTTTCAATAAAATCACAGCGTTTGCACTCCATCAATCAGCTTTTGAAAGCTTATACAATGTTTGAAAAAGACATTGAATATATCATCGTTGAGGGTGAGGTAAAAATTGTGGATGAGCAAACTGGTCGTGTGATGGAAGGTCGTCGTTATTCAGATGGCTTACACCAAGCTTTGGAAGCAAAAGAAAATGTCAAAATTGGTGAAACTACTCAAACGTATGCGACAGTGACGCTCCAAAATTACTTCCGTATGTACCATAAATTATGTGGTATGACGGGTACGGCGGAGACAGAAGCAGGCGAATTTTGGCAAATTTACAAGCTGGATTGCGTAGTCATTCCTACTAATAGAGCCATTTCACGTAAAGATGATGAAGATTTAGTATTTAAAACTGAGCGTGAAAAACTCAATGCTATGGCTGATGAAATTGCCAAATTACGTGATGCGGGTCGCCCGATATTGGTCGGTACAAAATCAGTTGAAAAATCTGAAATCCTTTCTCGGATGCTCAAACTGAGGGGAGTTGACCACCAAGTTTTAAATGCGAAACAACACCAACGGGAAGCGGAAATCGTAGCTGGAGCAGGTCAAGCAGGTGCCGTGACGATTGCGACAAATATGGCGGGTCGTGGTACGGATATTAAATTGGGTGCAGGTGTCAAAGAAGCAGGCGGTTTGGCGATTGTGGGTTCTGAACGCCATGATTCACGTCGAGTTGACCGTCAGTTGCGTGGTCGTGCGGGTCGCCAAGGGGATCCGGGTTCATCTCAGTTTTTCATTTCATTGGAAGATGAATTAATGCGCCTTTTCCAATCCGAGCGCATTGCGGGCTTGATGGATAAAATGGGACATAAAGAGGGTGAAATGATTCAACACTCAATGGTCACAAAATCCATCGAACGCGCCCAAAAGAAAGTAGAAGAGAACAACTTTGGCATGCGTAAACGCCTTTTGGAATACGATGACGTTATGAACATCCAACGTGAGGCGATTTATAAAAAGCGTTATAATGCCCTCAGCGGTGAGCGTTTATCCGTGGATTTGAATACCATGTTTACGTCAATGACTCAAAATTTGGTAGATGAAACCAAAGCCACTGGCAGCTATGAAATATTCAAACGCACTTCATGGGAAATATTGGGTTTTGATCCTGAAATTTCAGAACAAGAATTTAAATCATTGAATGTCAATGCTTTAACTGACCTGTACCATGAGCAATTTATGGTGTTTTACAATGAAAAAGGACAACGTGTATCTGATATTTTATTGCCAATTTGTCAGCAAGTATTGGAGCATGAAGGACATCGCTATAAAAATATTGCTGTCCCGTTCACTGATGGTAGAGCCCGTCAATTGGGTATATCAGCCAACTTAGAAGATGCTGTAAAGAGCAATGGAAAATCCGTTTGGCGAGATATTGAAAAAGCCATTACACTCGCCATTATTGATGACGAATGGAAAGAACATCTCCGCAATATGGATGAATTAAAAGAATCCGTACAAGGTGCTTCTTTTGAGCAAAAAGACCCGTTGGTGATATATAAGGTAGAGGCATACAGTATGTTTGAAGGCTTCATTGCCCGCATCAATCAGCAAGTGACTTCTTATTTATCGAAAGGTATGTTGATGATTCAGCAAGAAGAATCTATCCAAGAAGCCCGCCCAAAGCGCACTGATTTCGGTAAAACGAATAAAGCCCTTGAGCAACAAGATGCTGAACGCAGAGCCATGAGAGAAGCCGCCGCCTCAGCAGGTCGTGAACCGCAACGCCAATTAACGGTTGTGAGAAACGACCCAAAAGTTGGCCGCAACGACCTCTGCCCATGTGGAAGTGGTAAAAAGTTCAAAAATTGCCATGGCGTAGGTGCTTAGTTGAAATTGTTTTTTTATAAAAAATACACCCCCTCAGTAGATTGCCGCGCTTCGCTCGCAATGACATACTGAGGGGGTATTTTGTATAAATAGAACCTAAAAAATAATTATCGCTACTTTACCTTTAGTTTAAAATATTAGGGATAATGTAAAAATTAGCTCAAAAAAAATACCCCCTCAGTATGTCATTGCGAGCGAAGCGCGGCAATCTACTGAAGGGTTATTCTACCAAAATAACTCTTTACCAATTAATCACAGTAACGATATATAATATTTTATTTTTTAAAAAGTAGCTGATAAACGTGCGAATAAGAAGCGACCATTGAAACCTCCTTGGTTAGGTTGGAAGAGGAATCGTCCACGGTTAGAAGCGTCTCTACCTGAGGCATAATCCAATGAACCAATAGCATTGCGCGGGTCAATATATATTTGGTCAGGATACACATCAAATAAGTTATTGGCACCCAACGACACGCTCAATTTTTCAGTAAAACGGTAGCCTAAAGTGAAGTCGGTAATCCAAACAGCCGCAAACTTTTGGTCAATATACGCCTGACCATTCGCATCGCGGGAAAACTGAGTATTCCAGAATGTACCATCGGCTTTTTTAGCTTCTGTATCAAGGTTATGAATATATTGAATCTCCCCAAAGCGAACAGTGCGAGCAGAAATATCAAACTTACCCACTGAGTAAGAAAGGCTTAAATTAACCTTATTTTTAGGTTGAAAAACTTCAATTCTTGAACGCTGTTGGCGGTCAAAAAGGCGATTCTTGAACCATGTATCAGGGCTTTCAGCAGGGTTGTTTTTAGCTGCGTCATCAATCAATTTTGTACTGTTGACACTGGTCTTTATTTTCATTAAAATTCAAAGCCACAGTTGCCACTAAACGGCTATTTTCATTGATAGTGATTTTGTGATTAGCAACCACGTCAATACCCTTTGTAGTCGTATTTGCAGCATTAGCGAAGAAGTTTACATTATTGATACCGACATATTGGTCGGCTGTAAAACCTAAAATAGCTCTTGAAAATGCCCCAGAATATACAATACGGTCTTCAATTTTAATTTGATAAGCATCTACCGTCAATGAGAATTTACCGAGTGAAGCCGTAGCACCTATTGTAGTACTTAATGATGTCTCTGGGCGAAGAGCATCCACGCCAATGACTTTACGAGCAATGTCATTGTCATTGTTAACAGTCAACGTATTGGATGGCAATCCACTCACAAACTGAGTACTTGTATTCTGGAAATATCGCTGATGCAATGATGGCGCGCGGAAACCTGTACTCAACGAACCTCTTAAGGCGAAATTTTGAGTAATTTTCAAACGCCCTGAAACTTTGCCACTTATATTTGACCCAAAGTCCGAGAAGTTTTCATAACGCGCAGCTACTCCTAATAAAAAGCGTTTTGCTAATTCTCCCTCACCGTCCACATAAACACCAACACTCGTTCTTGATTTATTGACCTCGTCATTAGGTTGGAAACCCGGAAACACTTGGCTACCTGGTAAAGCCAGAGTTGTACCAGGTGAAGCACCACCTATAGTGAGAGGCGCTAACGGAACTGTTTTTTTCAAATCAGCACCAATGTATGAATTGGCTTCTCCCGCGTTGATTTGGTAGTTTTCGTTGCGCAATTCAGCGCCAAATGCAAAGTTCAAATCACTGATTGAACCTTTATCCGCAAACTTTTTTGACAAATCAACATTGGTTGTATTCTGACGGAATTTTAATTTTCCCGCTTCAAATTCAGTTGGATTTGTGCCATTAGCCAATGAAGCATTTCCAGATTGTTTTACCGCAAATCCAAAACTATTTTGACCCAAAGTATTACTAAAATCAAAATCCCAACTCCCAAATTTGGTTTTATAACCTGCTATCAACGATTGATCTTGAATTGTGGCGGCAATAGCCGGTAAAAACCCGTTTGGATATAATAAAGTACCATCTGCTTTCAAAGGCTGTTGTGCTCTTGACACTGGTACACGATTATTACCGAAGCCTTGACCCGTGCGATAAGTCAAACCACCACCGAAATAAACCTGTCCTCTTGCACCCACGGGTACATAACCATTAGCAAAAAGGCCTATATTACGAGAAGTGGAATTGCCAAATACCATATTATGGCGGTCATAATTGTTTTGTTTTATCAACGTGGCATCATCCGCAATCAGTTTTGACCGGAAATCAGCTTGTACTTGGCCTGATGGTGTTGTGGGAAATCCGCCCGCTGCACCCAAATAAATAGTGGGAGCATTATCCTCGCCACTTCTATTGGTATTACCGCGCTCATTATATTGAGTACTGATGCTTAAAGCACCCTCTTTACCAAGCCTAAAGCCCTTTGATAAATCCACTTGAAGCACTTGCCCATCATTTAGTTTTTGGCTTTTGTCTTCTAAACCGCCACTAATTTTTGGAACAGTATATTTCATATTCGTAGCGTGCGTACCCACTGTCAAAGAAGCGGTTAAACCTTCATAGTTCTTTTTTAAAACGACATTGATTACACCTGCAATGGCATCCGAGCCATATTGTGCAGCAGCACCATCCCTTAGCACTTCAATGCGCTCAATAGCTGCCACGGGTATAACGTTCATATCCGTACCGACTGAACCACGACCTACCGTACCGTTGATATTTACTAAAGCCGATGAGTGCCTGCGTTTACCATTTACTAAAACCAAAACTTGGTCAGGACCCAAGCCCCTCAAAGATGCAGGGTCAATGTGGTCGGTACCGTCGGTAACTGTTTGGCGATTAGAGTTAAAAGATGGAGCGACAAAATTCAAAATCTGCCCAACATCCACTTGCGAAAACCCTCTCAAATCTTTGGGCGTAATCACATCCACGGGCACAGCCGATTCCGTAGAAGTACGAGCTGTGTTGGAGCGAGAGCCTACGATTGCTACAGCTTGCAATATTCTATCATCCTCATTGATTACGATATTAATATTGGACGTTTCTTTCCCAACAGTGTATTCCATACTTTTGTAACCCACAAAAGAAATAGCTAAAACATCACCTTCCTTGGCATCAATTGTGAAACTACCGTTATCGTCCGTCAATACACCTTTTAATGTGCCCTTGATAATAACACTTGCTCCTATCACTACCTCACCTTTATTGTCTTTAACGGTGCCGCTTACTGGTGGGGCGGCGTTTTGCTTTTTTTCGGATAAAAAAGCATTTTCGGAGGCATTTATACTGAGGGGGGACTTTTTGGCAACTGAAATCATCGTTCCAATCAATCTGAATTGCAATGAAGTTTGTTCGCTGATACGATTCAATAAATCATTTAATTCATAAACTTGTTCATTTATGCTGATGAGCGGAGCATCTTTGAGAATATCCGAATTGTACATAAATCTAAGATTGGTTGCCTTTTCAATTTGGATAAAAGCCTCTGCAATACTTTTATTCCTAAAGCCTAAACGAATGGTCAATTCACTCGAGAGAGGTTTTTGTTTTGTGTAAACACCGCCAGAAGATGAGGTGCGGTTGGAGGCAAAGTCTTGTGTAGTGCCTGCTACTACAATCATTGAAATAAATAGCAAGGTCATACAAACCTTGTTCAAAGTGTGTGTCAATAATTTTTTCATACAATGAATTTTTTTAATAACGTTTTATAAAGTAGGTTAAGAGATGACCACTACTTTTACTTTTTTACAATAAAAAAAGTATCATTTCTTTCTGTAAATGTGAATCCATTAGCAAATGCCATTCCTTCCATTACGGAAGCGATTGGTGTCATTTTGTCAAATTCTGCGGTGATTTTGGCGTTAATCAAATCTGTTTTTTCAAATCCTACAATAGTAATTTTGTAATTTGTGGCAAGTATTTTCATGACATCTTCAAATTCTGTTTCACGGAAAGTAAATACATAACCGTTTTTCCAGCGTGTAGCGGAATTAACGTCCGTTAAAGTCTCGACAGGTGTCAAAGCTGCATCCAAAACTTGAACTTGCTGACCAGCAACCAGTTCCACAAGCAATTGTTTTTGATTTATATTTTCAACTTTTACCTTACCTTCCACTAAAACTATCTTCACCGCAGATTCTCCTTTGATAGCCCTGACGGTAAAAGCCGTACCAATAGCCGTCGTTATTGATTTGCCCGCGTGTACTCTAAAAGGTTTATTAGCGTTTTTAGCCACTTCAAAATACCCTTCACCTTCTAAATAAATATCGCGGGTCATGACATTATAATCATCAGCCAATCGAATCGAGCTTCCTGAGTTGAGTCGTACGATAGTGCCATCGCTTAATTCATAAACGGATACTTTAGCGATGGATTTATTCACTACGTATTGAGTGGTAAGAGCAATCCCTCCCCCCTCAGTATGAGCAACATTTTGGGTGCTTTTCGAATAAAAAAACCACGTTGAGATAATCAAAAACGCCACCGCAGCGGCTATTTTGAGATACGAATTGGAAAAACGTACAAAAAGCGGCTTTGGGGATTTCTGCGATTGCTTTTCAAGTTGCCCAAGCAACTCTTGAAGTTTTGCTTTGCTGTGCGCATCATTAAATTTGAGGGACAAACGGTCGATAAGTTGAAATGCCTCCTGCACGAGTTGGGGGCGAGAGAGGTCCATCTCTTGCCAATCCTCCCAATCAAGTACATCATTTTCATTTTTTTGAAAATAATAACTCAAAAAGGATTCGTTCGTTACGAGGTCTTCAACAGAATTAATTTCGATAGGTATCATTTATATAACTTTACCTATACAGAGGAGGGTGCCCAAAAAAATCTTACGGATTATGTAAAATATTTTTCATTTTTTTTATTGCGTCGTGTAAAAGCTTATAAAGTGTACCAATTTCGACACCCGTTCGCTCAGTTATTTCCTTATAACTGAGTTCTTCAAAATATTTCAAATGAATAATTTCACGTTGTTTGGGGGACAATTCCTCTAAGGCTTTTGCTATTCGGTGGCGCGTTTGCTCATCCGTTTGTTGTTTTATTAAAATATCCTCGTAAGAGTCAGTTGTCATGACTGAAGAAGCATTGTCAATGTCAAAATCATCGGAAATACTGAGGGGGTCAACTTTTTTTAATCGTTTAAAAATGCGTCTTCTGAGCGCAATTTTTAAGTAATTCTCTAAAGTGGCTATTTCACCTAATGTTTGGCGATAAATCCATAAATCCAAAAATACTTCTTGAATACACTCCTCTACGAGATTTCCATCTGCACACCACCTCAATCCTGCCCTAAAAAGCCGATTGTAATAAAACTCAAAAAGATTGTTCAACGATTTCTCATCGTCTTCTTTTAGCGCTTTTAATATTAAGGAATCTACATATATCTGGTAGTTACTCATCAAATTGGAAAGTATTAAACAGCTAAATTACGTTTTACTTTTAAGCTAAAAGTGGTTTTGTACATTTTCATTTAAAAAACCCCTTAATCCATCAAAAATTTTGCTTTTTATT
>JANPHO010000652.1:0-5703 GCA_031424515.1 Saprospiraceae bacterium | reverse complement strand
AAAATCAGTCAATTTCAGTGTAATCAGTGGCTAAACGGAGCGAAAGCGACTGCGTAGCAAAGTAATCACTACAATTTTATAACACAACTTGGTTCAAGTTTAAAACTTGAACCAAGTTATTGTATATCACTACTTATTTATCATCATCAATTTCCTCAATTTATCCTTCGCTAAAATGAGCTGCGATTTGGAAGTATTGATACTTATTCCCAAAATATCTGCAATTTCGATATGTTTATAACCCTCAATAACATAAAGGTTAAAAATAGTGCGATAACCCGTAGGCAATTGCTCCAATAATTTCAAAATATCTTGAGCCGCCAATTCATGCTCTATACTGAGGGGGTGGCTCAACTCAATCGTATTCAACTCAGAAGCGTCGGCGTCAACGATTAATAAGCGTTTTTTACGTAAAAACATCAACGCCTCATTAACGATGATGCGCCGAATCCAACCCTCAAAACTGCCCGCATTTTGGAATGAATCAATATTATCAAAGACTTTAAACATCCCCTCCACCAATATATCCTCCGCATCTTCCCGATTCAAAACATAACGCCGACATACGCCAAACATCTTTGGTGCATATCGGTCGTACAACATCTTTTGCCCCTGTGGGTCTTGCTGTTGACAAAGCTGTATGATTTCAAATTCAGTCAAATGAAAGTTGGTTTAAATTCAATGTTTAAGAATTATAATTGCCCATTAGTCCAAAACTAAATATATTCTACTCACTATGATGCACGTTTTAAAAAAAATGGTGTGTGAGTTTTAATTTTTTTAAAATCGAAGTAATTTTACTTAGCTAATCAGTCGCTTACGCTCCATTTAGCCACTGATTATACTGAAACCGACTGATTTTACACTGATTTTTTTATTTACGTTTAAATCAGTGTAAAATCAGTCAATATCAGTGAAGTCAGTGGCTAAACGGAGCAACAGCGACAATCTGGCTAAGCAATTACAAATCAAAAATACCTTTAAAAACTTTAATTATAAAAAAATAAAATTTTGTGTCACTATTCTTTTCAATATCACTAATTTTGCACAGAAATTTGAACTTCGTGTTTTAATGAAATGTTACATTGATTCCGATATTTCAGAAATATTAAAATAGAACTGATTCCGATATGGCAATAATGATTACTGACGACTGCATTAATTGCGGCGCATGCGAACCTGAATGTCCCAATAATGCCATCTATGAAGGTGGTGTCGAATGGGCTATCAGCGATGGAAATACTGTAAAAGGCAATTATAAATTAGATAGTAACGGGCTTGAAATAGATGCGGAAACCAAACAAAGTCCCGTATCTGATGATTATTATTACATCGTTCCCGATAAATGTACGGAGTGTGTCGGCTTCCACGAAGAACCTCAGTGCGCGGCTGTTTGCCCCGTTGATTGCTGCGTGCCCGATCCTGACCACGTGGAAGATGAAACGCTTTTACTTTTCAGAAAAGAGCGACTGCATCTATAATTTGTCTATTTTACCTTAAAAAAGCGAAGAATTTACATGAATTATGTACATTTTTCGCTTTTTTATTTTAAAAAGTGAAAAATCGACTTTAATACTGAGGGGTATTAATTCTACTTTGGCACTTTTAAATTAGTAGTACCGTAGGTATGATATATTGGTAGAAATATTAGGTGAAATCTTTTTTAAGTTCCGTAGGAACGGAATATTGAAATTAATTTCAACATATCATTCCTACGGAATTTTATGAAAATGCTCTTCTATTCTCTACCAATATGCCGTGCCTATGGCACTTTTAAATTCGTCGATATTAAAGTGCCAAAGTAGAATTAAGTAGTTGGGCTAAAATAACCGAAGATTTCTTTTTAAGTCGGTTCTCAAAATTACAGAAAATTCTCCGTTGCGCTCCTTATTTTCTGTAATTTTAAGCCCGACAGAAATTGTCCATTATTTTTAAATGCCTACTTATTTTTCAAATATTCAATTCCTTTTTCGCCCAAATGCCAAAAATGTTATTTTAAAATTTAAAAAAAGATATGGGATATTCTCTACAAGATAGTATTTTTACGTCGAGCACAATGCATATTGAACCCATAAAATGAATATCAAAATAATATAAGTATTTTATTTTCAATACCTTACATTTTAAACATAAAACAAATATATCATTTTATATGTTATAACTTGATGCTCTTTTAATACCATTGTTAAGTTTTATTAAATAAAAAAATCTATCTATGAAATCTCAATTTATTATTGTCCTATGTGCTGGTTTGATGATGACCTCATGCGTCAGTAAAAAGCAGTACGACGCATTAAAAGCAAATACGCAAGCCCAAGTCGACTTAGCCAACAAAGATTTGGCAAAATGCGGTGAAAATTTAAGTGAATTAACGCGTAAAAATTCTGCTTGCGAGCAAGAGAAAGAAAAGCTCAAAGGTGAATACCGTACCCTTGAAAACACGCTTAAATTGCGTCAAGAACAAATCGACGACTTGAAAGGTCAAGTGGCTGATTTCAAATCAATCCGCGACAAGCAGCTTTCTCAAGTAGGTGATTTGACCGTTTTATCTCAATCGGCTAATCAAAATGTAAAGGAAACTTTGCAACAATTAGAGAAAAAAGATAAATATATCCACCTTTTACAAGAAGCCAAGACAAAGGCTGATTCCATTAATTTAGCTCTTGCGGTGAACCTTAAAGGCGTTTTAGCCGAAGGATTGGGCGATAAAGATGTGGATATTAAAGTGGACAAAACAGTGGTTTTTGTCAATTTATCGGATAAAATGTTGTTCCAAAGTGGTAGCTCCAATATCACGGCGAAAGCCAACGATGTTTTGGGTAAAATTGCTAAAATCATTGAATCAAGACCTGAATTAGAGGTAATGGTGGAAGGTTACACGGATAATGTGCCTATCAAAAACGGCTGTGTCGACGATAACTGGGATTTAAGTGTAAAAAGAGCAACTTCAGTGGTACGCGTGCTTCAAAAAAGCTTCAAGATTGACCCTAAAAGGTTGATTGCAGCAGGCAGAAGCGAGTACACAACTTTAGCTGGAAATGATACGCCAGAAGGTCGTTCAATCAACCGCCGCACGCGCATCATTATTCTCCCTAAACTTGACCAGTTTTATGATTTGTTGAATCCGAACATGGTACCGAAATAAATTTCGGGAATTTCGATATTAAAAAAAGCCTTCGTACTTGTGTGCGAGGGCTTTTTTGATTTTAATATTAACTTTCAATTTAAGCAGCTTATTAACATTTGATAAAGTAGAACACTGAATAAAAAGAAATTTACATTATTGTATTGATTTTGTTGAAAAAGGGATTAACAAGATATAACCAAGAAATATAGTTGCAAATACAACTATATTTATACTTTGAGTATTTAATTCTGAAATCATTATTATCTTTTTTAGATGAATTTTAGGCTTAAATGTTTTAGAAAATTTATAATTTCTCAAAAACATATTGAAAGTTACTCATGCATCACCATTAACCTCTAAATCATAATATTGATTTCGAGTTAAATTAATTTTCAAATTGAAATAACAATTACCACCATCATGTACAAAAATTATCTCTTTTTTCCAATTTTTAGAAGTGCCACAAAAACAGTTAATCCAAACCTCTGTCTCTTCTTTACTATTTATTACAGCAATGTATTGTCTTTTGTATCTTTCAAGGTCAATAATGAAATTTTTAATATTTATATCTGCTTCAGGCTTTTTCAACTTTATCTCATTGTATTGCCTCTCTTGCATGGGATTATATTCTTTTATACATTTTCGTAATATAGTTTCTATTTTACTTAAATCCTTGATTGATAACTCTGTCGATTTACAGTTTTTGAATTCCCAAAAATGAGCTGTATCAAACTGAAATATTGCAATTACGGAAGAATCAACATAAATTGAATCTGTCGTTTCGCTTTGTTTATTGATTTTATTCTCGGTAAAACAACTCAATAAAGAGAATGTAGAAATTATAACCAGTATTTGTTTTATCATTTTAAGTCTATTATTTATAGCCATTTCAATGGATAATGTTTATTTAGGCTTATATACTGAGGGGTAAACCTATTCAATTTCAAATCGAGTTAATACGCTAAATTTCAAAGTTATGTTTTTCAAACCCAGTCCATTGTCATCTATCAAATCTGTGTTTTTTTGAATAAACATATTCCCTCTATAAGGATCTAAATCTTGATTTGAAACATCTCCTCTATAATCAGAAACCTCTTGTACAAACACAACTTTTCCAAGTTTTTGCCCAATTGCAGCAAGCATATATTCAGCTTTTTCCTTAGCAGACTTAATAGCTTCTATTTTTGTTTCTTTTCTGAATTTAGGTAATTCCGAATGAGTGGCAAGAATCAAATCTAAAGAGTTGAATTTTAATTGTTCGGCTAAATCTTGAACTTTCCCCAAAAGTGACATTTCTCTAATTGTTAAGCGATATTCCTTGCTGCTGGTTACGTCTTTTTTTCGTTTTTGCATATTGAAAACAGAATTGAGGTCAATAATTTTCAAGTCTTTTTGAATATCTATGCCCATTCCTGCAAGTCTATTTTTCATGTCAACCTCTTGTTTTTCGATAGTCAGTTTATCTCTGCCATCCATGCGTTCAGTTAAGCCGATTTTTAAGACAACTTCATTCGGCGTGATAGACATCTCTGCCGTTCCCGTTACTTCTATGATTCTATCTTTAGGAGTTAATTTATCGGTTTGAGCGACCAATTGAATTAATGAGAGTAAAAAAAGAAGGCATGTTGCAGTGTTTTTTTTCATGTTTTATAGTTTTTAAAAGTTATTAAAATTAGTAAGGTTATACTGTGAGGTAATTTTATCATTTCTTCTTCACCATCAAATCTGGATTAACTTTACCCAAAGCCACAAAGAAATTGAAACCCAAAAACGGGCGGGCGTTAACATCATTTTTAATGGTCTCGAATTTCTTTTGAGTGCTTGTAAACTCAGTCGTTATGTTTTTATCACCCAATTCTGCAATCAAACCCGCGTGAAATTCGCACCCCAATCTTTTATAAATACGGATATTTTGCCCGACAATGAATCCTAAACCTGTCTTTTTCGATTTCGTTGTTTTCCAACCTCCGTAAGTTGGGTAAGTTGAATTATAAACTCCTTCACCTTTGTCGTTATTATGTCGCTGAACGAGAGCACCTAAAAAGGGTGTTTTGAACCAATTATCCTTTTTGAAATGATAACGCCATTGAGTCGTGAATATATATTTATAAACACTTAAATCTTCTCCGCTTAGAAATGACGTACCAAAGCCAATTTGCATACTGCTTTTTTGGGTAATTTTAGTTTCAATCCCCGCATCCAAAACGCCGAATCCGCCAACATCAGTTGGAAAAAAGAAAGCTGTACCTTTTAACATAACAGATTGAGCGTCAGTGTTTTGTGCGCTTAAAATACCTAAATAAAAAGTAATAATTTTAAAGAATGTTTTCATGATTTAAAATTTGATAGTTTATTGAGATTTATACTGAGTAGTTAGTCAAGTTAATAGTGTCGGATAATTTTTTGCATAAACTATTGAGAAGTTGTAAACTTTCCAATAATTGTAACCGACAGTATTAACTTGACTGACTACTGAGGGGTAAACCCTGAGCAATTCTGTATTACTGTTAAAATACAATATCCAAAGTTTTACCTTTATAATCGGATGCCACTATAACCCCTAATTGTTGCCACTC
>JANPHO010000651.1:0-1799 GCA_031424515.1 Saprospiraceae bacterium | reverse complement strand
CGCGGAACTCCAGTTCCGCAATGAGTTTTTCGATTTTAAAGCGGAATTGGAGTTCCGCGCTACATTAGGTGACATTTTATTTGAGGTTTTATGATAGAAAGCCTAATTTTGCACCTCATTTTTAAAAAATAATAACCCCTCAGTATTGAGTGTCTGAAATGCTTAATTTTAAGATAAAATGGGCAAATTGTGGAGTTATAAAATAAAAAAGTTAAAATATGTCGCATCAATTAAGTGAACAAGAGATTGTAAGACGCGAGTCGCTGCAAAAAATCAGAGACATGGGCGTTGACCCATACCCGGCTGAATTATTTGACGTAACAGCTTTCGCCGCTGATATTAAAGCCAATTACCAAGAGGAAGTGCTTGAAGACGGTTCTAAAAATCGTTTGAACTACCATGAAGTAACATTGGCGGGTCGTATTATGGCGCAGCGTGAGGCAGGTAAAGCGATGTTCATGAATATTCAGGATACGACTGGCTTGATTCAATTGTACTTGCGGGGCGAAGAAGTGAATGCGGCAGCTGGCATAGAAGATTATTTCCAAACGCTTGTGAAAAAGCTATTGGATATTGGTGATTTCGTAGGTATAAAAGGTTTTGCTTTTAAAACTAAAACGGGTGAAGTATCGGTTCACGTTCAAGAGTTCAAGCTTTTGAGCAAATCGCTGCGTCCTTTGCCTGTCGTGAAACGCGATGCAGAAGGTAATATTTTTGATGCTTTCACTGACCCTGAAATGCGTTATCGCCAGCGTTATGTGGATTTGACCGTAAATCCTCAATTCCGTGAAATTTTTAAAAAACGCACGACGCTCATCAAAACGATGCGTAATTATTTGGACGAATTGGGTTTGATGGAAGTTGAAACGCCCGTTTTGCAGCCCATTCACGGTGGTGCAGCGGCACGCCCATTTAAAACGCATCATAATACATTGGATATGCCATTGTTTTTGCGGATTGCCAATGAATTGTATCTGAAACGCTTGATTGTAGCGGGTTTTGATGGTGTGTATGAATTTGCTAAAATGTTCCGTAACGAAGGGATGGACAGAACGCACAATCCTGAATTTACGGCTTTAGAGTTTTATGTCGCTTACAAAGACTACAATTGGATGATGAAAGTGACGGAAGAGATGCTTGCAAGAGTAGCTCAAGCTGTGAATGGCGCAACAAAAGTGCCGGTGGGAGAACATGAAATTGAGTTTGGCGGTACTTATACTCGCCTTTCTATGTTTGAAGCCATTGAAAAATATTCTGGTTTTAATCCAGAAGGTAAATCTGAGGAGGAATTGCGCACTTTCTGTAAGCAAAATCATATCGAATTAGACGGTACAATGGGCTGGGCAAAGTTGATAGATGAAATATTTGGTGCTAAGGTTGAGAAAAATCTGATTCAACCTACTTTCATCATTGATTATCCAATTGAAATGTCACCTTTGACTAAAAAGCACCGAACAAAAGCGGGTTTAGTGGAGCGTTTCGAGTTATTTGTGAATGGAAAAGAAGTAGCCAATGCTTATTCTGAGTTAAATGACCCAATTGACCAACGTGAGCGTTTTGAAGAACAATTGCAATTAGCAGCAAGGGGAGATGAAGAAGCAATGGCAATGGATGAAGATTTTGTACGCGCTTTGGAATATGGAATGCCACCAACTGCGGGTATTGGTTTTGGTATTGACAGGTTGACAATGTTGTTCACGGGTCAAATATCCATCCAAGAGGTTTTATTCTTTCCTCAGATGAAACCAGAGAAACAAAAAATTGAGATATAGGTTAATGTGACATTTTTTTCAAAATGT
>JANPHO010000650.1:0-1719 GCA_031424515.1 Saprospiraceae bacterium | reverse complement strand
TGATGCCTATGTTCGCGTTGAGTGGGAAGAAGTAGAGGGTCAAGACCGCATTTTGATATTATCGAACAAAGCTTAAAACCTGAATTTTCATTCACAATTTAGCTTTATCTTAGTGTAAAATTTTACTCAGTTAAAATTTTCTTCCAATTTTAAAATTAAAAATATATAAATGGCTGAAAAGCAATTATCTACAAAGCATCTTTTAGGAATTAAAGACCTCACCACAGATGATATAAATCTCATATTCGAGAATGCCGACCAATTTATTGATGTCATTAATAGACCGATTAAGAAAGTTCCGTCTTTGAGAGATACCACAATTGTTAATTTATTTTTTGAAAACTCTACGCGCACCCGCATTTCATTTGAATTGGCAGAAAAACGCCTTTCAGCTGATGTTCTGAATTTTACGGCTTCGGCTTCCTCGGTTTCAAAAGGTGAAACTCTCCTGGATACCGTAAATAATATTTTGGCGATGAAAGTGGATATGGTGGTCATGCGCCATCCAGCGCCCGGCGCGCCGCATTATTTATCCACTAAAATAAACGCCAATATCGTGAACGCTGGTGACGGCACGCATGAGCATCCGACTCAAGCTTTGCTCGATGCCTATTCTATCCGCCGTCAACTGGGCGATGTGGGGGGTAAAAAAGTGGCAATATTTGGGGATATCCTCCATTCACGAGTGGCTTTGAGCAATATTTATTGCCTTAAAAAATTGGGCGCAGAAGTCAAAGTTTGTGGACCGCCTACGTTAATACCAAAACACATTGAAAAGTTAGGGGTGGGCGTAGAGCACGATGTCCGTAAAACGCTTCAATGGTGCGATGTGGCGAATGTCTTGAGGATTCAATTAGAGCGTCAGGATACTAAATTTTTTCCTTCTTTGAGGGAGTATTCGCAATATTTTGGCATCAGTAAAGCTTTATTAGAAAGCATTGATAATCAAGTCGTTATCATGCATCCGGGGCCTATCAATAGGGGTGTGGAGATTACTTCGGACGCGGCTGATTCCGCTAATTCTATCATATTGGATCAAGTTGAAAATGGGGTAGCGGTACGCATGGCAGTCCTTTTTCTTTTGGCAGCGAGACGAGCGTAAAATAAAAGATTTCAATGTGATTTTATAAGTATAAAAGCCTATCAAAATTGTATTTCGATAGGCTTTTTGCATTTTACAATTTACATTTATTTAGAATATTCAGTGATGTACAATGTATCGTCATTCAATTTATACTCCACACAAGCCTTCGTTTTATCCGTCGTTTTAGTTCTGACGACTTTGATGCTCGTGAAAATCTTTTCAGCATTGTAAACTTTGAACGTCATATCTTTTTTATTGAAAATGACGGATTCGGCGTTCACCACCTCAATTTTGTCGGTTTTAAAACCTGCTTTTTCTTTGAAAGTAACTTGATTCAGTACATCATCAAAAGCGATTTGATTGCCCACAAAATTAGGCTCAACCGGCTTTGAATTTGTATTTGTCTCGGCTGCTTTTGGCGTGATGATAATGGGTGTGTTTTGACTTTTTACAGTCGTGGCTACTGATAAACTCAGTGCAATAATTAAGGCTTTGTGATTCAATTTCATCGGAATTAAAGATTATGTATTCTGTTAATATATTGGATGTCAAAAAAAAATGCCTTGGACAAGGTCCCAGGCATCCATGAAAACGAATTTTACAATTCTTTAACCAAAACTTACACACGAAACTTA
>JANPHO010000649.1:0-15183 GCA_031424515.1 Saprospiraceae bacterium | reverse complement strand
TATATTGGTAGAAATATTAGGTAAAATCTTTTTCAAGTTCCGTAGGAACGGAATATTGAAATTAATTTCAACATATCATTCCTACGGAATTTTATGAAAATGCTCTTTTATTCTCTACCAATATACCGTGCCTATGGCACTTTTAAATTCGTCGATATTAAAGTGCCAAAGTAGAAGTACTTACTCTATCTTAATTAAATCCTTTCTATCTTACAAATTCAAATAATTAAAAATTATAATTCACTGCCAGATTGAGGAAACGACCTTGTGTACCAAATTGATTGGTTCTGCGAGAGTAAATTACCTCACTCGTAGTTTGTGGTATCACCAATAAATCTGGATAAACATCGGTTAAGTTATTGACTCCCAATGTAATACCAAGATTTTTCATTGGCTTATAAGACAAGGCTAAATCATATAAAGTTTTAGCCCCAAAAGTTTGATATTTTAAACCCGTTTTAACATCAGCAGCAGGCAATGTGGCCAAAGGGTCAACAATTTTACCAAATTGAGAAGCACGTAATAAAATACCAAACGCTCCTATTTCATAGTTGGCAGACATAATTAATTTGCTCTTAGGCTGTCCATCAGTGATGTACAATGCAGAAATGGCGTCCACTACTTCAATTCCTTTAGAGGTCAATCTATTATTCCTCAATGAGGTGGACATGGATGAAAACCCTAAATTCAAGGCAATTTTACTTTTTTCATTGATTGAAGTGTTGTAATTGGCTACAAATTCAAAGCCTTTTGTGCGCGTATCAATGGCGTTAACAAATACATTTGCCGTTTGCGCAAAACCAGCTGACACAAATTCTGGAAAACCTTTTGTGGCAATACCACCTGACAGCATGATGCGGTTATCCACGTCGATTTGATAAACGTCAGCAGTCATAATAAAATGTTCACCTATTTTAGAAGTAAGTCCACCCGAAAAATCCAATGACGTTTCTTTTTTCAAACCGTCAATGCCCAATACTTTCGCCAAATCTGATTCAGCTGGGATTATGGGATTCAAAATGGAATTGCCCGCATTATCAAACGAAATATTCACATAATTACTGTAATGGCTTTGCGTAATAGATGGCGCACGGAAGCCTCGGCTAATTGAAAAACGTGCCGCCAATTCTTCAACTGGCTTTATACGGGTATTAATTTTATAAGAAAAATCGGAACCGAAATCACTATAATTTTCTACGCGAGCTGCTGCTCCTACCAATATCGCTTTTGTGATATCACTTTCACCCTCAACATATAAACCCACATTTGTTCTTTTCCATGTTCCGGCAGTTCTATCACTAAAACCTTCACGACCACTTGAGCCAACATCTTTGGTAGATTTTAAAGGACCCGCTTCATATGCTGCTTTATCACCCGCTGTTTGTTGAAATTTTTCTCCACGGAATTCAGTTCCAGCGGCTAAATTGAAATTAGGAAATTTACCTTCATTAAAAGATTTTGAGATATCAGCATTGACAAGCGTTTGTGAAACAAAAGTCTGTCCGACGTAAAATTCAGTTGGCGAAGCTGCCCCTAAACTTGGATTTACAGTATTTTTAGCATAAAAATCTACTTTATTGGAGCCTTGTCCTGCACTTAAATCCAAATTCCAATTATTACCGAATTTGCCTTTTACACCCGCAGTTAAAGAAAAATCATTCAAATCACCAGGTGCAATCGGATTATAGCCATTAGGGAATATAGTTAGAGATGAACGCCTTGCATTTGACGGTGGGCGAGTAAATACACCCGTAACCACATGCTTTTTTGTATAACCACCGAAAGCATAAGCGTCCCAATTGGCATTAATCGGCAAACCTGCGTTAATGAAAATACCGTAAGTAGTATTTTCCGCAGAACCTAAAATAGCTCTATCCAGATTAATATTATTGGCTTTCAATAAGCTGTCTTCAACACTTTGCGTTCTTGAATAAAAATTAGTGGAAGCCGAAGTGGCATTTGGATTAGAATATGAGCCCGAACGGTCATAGCCATCGGTATGAGAATAGCTTAACGTAGAATTCAAAAAGCCCTTATGACCCAATTTCAAGCCTACATTCGCTGCCAAATTATAGGTTTTTCCGTCAGTTGTCAAAACAGGTGCTTTTAAGCCTTTAATATCTAAATTCGGTTTTGAATAGCCCTGCCCATAATAAGCAGAAACAGCACCACCCGAAGAAGCATTATTTAATTGCATATTGATAACACCTGCAATGGCATCAGAACCATACTGAGCCGCTGCGCCATCTCTCAAAACTTCAACGCGTTTTAGTGAAAGAGCTGGTACTATATTTATATCTGTACCCGCTTGACCTTTACCAATACCATCATTAATACTTAAAAACGATACTTTATGGCGGCGTTTATTATTGACCAGAACCAAGACTTGGTCAGGACCCAACCCCCTCAGTGTAGCAGGGTCAACGAAAGGTGCTGCGTCATTTATACCAAATTTCATGGCATTGAAAGAGGGTGCTGAGTAGTGAATCGCTTGACCTAAATCCACTTGACCAGTACCTTGTATATCTTTAAGATTAATAACATCAATAGGAACTGGACGATCCACATCAGTACGAGGTTTAGAAAATCGTGATCCGACCACAACAGTTTCACCCAATAAAGAAAGCTCCTCTTCTAACCGAATATCTAATACAGACTCAATACTACTAACAGCCACTTCTTGAACAGTGTAACCCACATAAGTGATGACTAAAACATCGCCTTTATTCGCTTCTAATTCAAACTGTCCATTTTCATTTGATTGAGTACCTTTTGTTGTACCTTTTATCACGACATTAGCACCCACTATTGGCTCCCCTGTTTTACTGTCTTTTACTGTACCTTTTACAGTGGAGGCATGTTTTTCATGCGTTTTTTCCGTGTTTCTGTCCATCGAAACCGAAGTTTTAGGGTTTGAAACTGGAGCAATTAATTGTTTATTCAAAACAATTTGGCGGTTGTACACTTCATAGGTAATATTGAGTGGCTTCAAAACCAAATCCAATACTTGCTCCAATCTTTCATTTTGCACATTCAAACTTACACGCTGTTTTATAGACACAATCTGAGGGCTATACGTAAACTTTACTTGAGTTGAGTTTTCAAGAGATTGTAAAAAATACTTCAGTTCCGTCTTGTCGAGATTGACAGAAACTCTTGTGTTGAGCACATCTTGAGCACTCAACTCTCTCGCAATTAAAAAATTTGAGAAAATACTCAAAATAATCAGTTGTACGGCAGAAAATTTCATAACCGATAGAATAAAATTAGTTAGTCCTTGTTTTTTCATCTTAACTTTACACTTTAGTTTAGTTGTTAAAAAATTAAATTAAAAGGTCAGCCTTACCACTGCGTCAACAGATGATAGGAAAGGCACAATTAGGGTCGGTAATGCTGCAACATTATCGATCCTTTTTTAATTGTCGAGTGAAAAATGTGTACGAAGATGTGCGAAAAAGGAAAAATCAAGGACGGATACCATACCTGCAAGTAGAGTTTTATCTTTAATTTTTATGCATCTTCTTGTTGTTTATATAAAATTCTAAATTGTATATTTTCTCAAAATTGAACTTACTTTACTCTATAGGCATCCTTTGGATGATATGACAATTTGAGCGTCAATTTCCTTATAAGTGGCATTAATGGCTTTACATATTATATTTAATTTATCAAACATAGTTTCATCCGTTAATGAAGTGGTTAGTGTGCAATTTTTCAAAACTTCCTCGTCATAAACAATATCGATTCCGTAAGCTTTTTTCATAGCCTCAAAAATTGAAGTAACAGGAGCATCCTCAAAGACCAAATCCCTTGAAATACTGAGGGGTATCAATATTTGTGGTTTAGAAGTAACCGCTTTACGTAATTCTTTTGTTTCAAGATTGATTCTCACCTCTTGATTCGGTGTCAAAACAACTCCAGCTTTTTCAGGGTCAACCGAACTATATTTTTTATTGGTTGGGTTGGTGAAAACGTTAACTTTTCCTGTACGAACAGTCACCGTCACCGATTTAGCTGCGTTATTTGAATTAACTCTAAAACTGGTACCTAAAACCTTCGTGATTGTACCATTAGCGTGCACTAAAAATGGGCGCAACGGATTTTTTTCAATTTTAAAAAAAGCATCTCCAATTAACTCAACTTCTCTTTTATCTGCCACAAATTGATTCGGATAAATCAATTCTGCATTGGGTTCTAAATCCACTTGACTGCTATCATTTAAAATTAGCGAAAGGATTTTATCGCCCGTATTTTTCTGTTTTAAAAGTTTTACACCTTCATTCACGGTTATGACTGAATTGAGCGTAGTGTTTTGTTGTTTATAAAAATAAAACGTAGTCATTATCAAAAGGGTAATTGCCGCAGCGTATTTCAAGATAGACATGTACCCAATAGGTACGACTTTAGATTTGTGTTGATTTGTTAGATAAGCTTGTTCCTCTAATTTATTCCATATTTTATTTTTTATTGCTTCTGAGTGCTGTGGCAACTGCAAATCTTGATTATCAAGCAAAGCATACCATTGCTCCACAATTTTTTTCTCTTCCGAATTGCACAATCCTAAAAGATATTTATCTAATAATTTGTCGAAATTATTTCTATTCATGTTTTTAATGATGGAATTTAATAGTAAGTCGCACGACTGAGGGGTATCCCTAAACGAGTTGTATATTTTTTTTAAAAAAAATTAAAAACCTATAAAATCGAAAAGAATGTATAAAGGTAAGAAATCTTTAAGTTGTACACGCAGGAGCTTTAAAGCTTGGGTGATGTGATATTCAATCGCTTTTTCTGAAATATCCAATTGACCTGCAATGACTTTATTGGGTAACTCATCGAAGCGGCTCATTTGAAAAATAAGGCGGGTTTTATCGGGTAAAAATTTAAGAGCGTTGTGCAATGCTGCTTCTAAGTCCCATGTTTGATCAGCTTTTTCATCGATATTAACCTTAAAAACATCTTGTAAATTGTCAATATCTTCTTGTTTTCTGTTTTTTATCAAATCTCGAATGTGCGAAATAACAGAATATTTAAGTGCCGTAAAAAGATAAGATTCTAAATTTTCGATATTGAGGTTATGTCTCCGTTCCCAAAGTTTTGAAAATATTTCTTGAACAATTTCCTCTGCTGTGTCACTCGATGAAGTTTTTTTAAAAGCCGATATATACATTTTATCCCAATAAGTATCATAAATAGATTTGAAAGCCGAGACGCTATCAAGGCTCATTTCTATCAATAATTCTTTATCAGAAAGTGCAGTGGAAGACATATGTTAAGGTAATTGTAAGAAAATAACAAATTTTTAATTTTAAAATGCAAGATTACAATACTACAAAAGTTTTCGATATTTCTGCATCAAAATTTTTTAAAAAATCAATACTTGAAACCAATTTATTCCTTAAAAAATAGAAAATGCAATTTAAAATTAAAGTATAAAATATTGATTTTAAATATTTTAAATTATGTTTTATTAGTAATTTTCAGAAACGAAATATCTACTCTAAAAATCTCAATTTGCCGCCCTTTCAGTATTAAACCTTAGAATTAGTCTGAAATATTAACTCTCAAACTAAATCTAAGTAATAATTTAAATAAGTTAAAATTTAAATTATTCAAATTTATTAATTTAAAATATGTTTTGTCACGATTATTGTATAAGTAGGTCATAAACCATGATTTAACTTATTTGTGAAGAAACTCATCATCATATCCACGGTATTGCTACAGATTTTTAGCAACCTATCATGTACCTCAGCACAGGCGGCATTTAGCTATGACATCCTCATCAGCGACATTGAGAGTCAAGTCCGTAAAGGTAATAAAAGAGCTTTGCGCGACCTCGGCAGCCTATTAGATAAACCCGTTTATCATGACCAAGCAGTTCTACTCCTCGAATCCAACACTTTTTTTATGAAAAGTGAAATTGATATCCAACATGCTTCTCGAGAACAATTCATGAAGTTTTTCTTCAATTTTGAAGATAAAATCAAATACTCTGAGATTCTCAGAGCTTTTTACGTGACCCCAATTGAATTTCAACCATACACTTTTAATGTTGTTTCAGGTACTAATATTGAAGATGAAGACCCTACAAATATGTTGCGCTCGTATGTTTTAGAGTTTGAGAAAGCATTAAAAAATGGTGTGGATTACCCTACTATACAATCCCTCATTGTCAAAATCGCACAGCTCAATATTCGTGAAAGTTTCCAGTGGCTGCGCAATACTTTGAATGCAGCGCCCTTTCCTAAAGATGCGACTGAACTCTATTTGGCATTGTGTGAAGGGCTTAGAAATGAGCCTTCGGATGATAATCTGACGGCTATTTTAACGGCGGTGGATAAAAATTTAGTTGGTGCGGAGTTATTATCAGCTACTTTGATTGAGCTCACCAATTACGCCGTTACACCTCAGCAAACCCAACAACTCAAAGATTCTTTAGAAACCTTTGAAGCTTTGAGAAACTATGGTTATGACCAGATTTTACCTTTCAAAGAAGCATTTTTCTACGATAAAGTGGAATATTACGCTAAAATACTCAGCAGAAAAGATACACCGTGGATTCAGCACAATGCCTTGAGAGACTTATTATTGACTCAAAATCCAAGGTTGTTATTTTATCTTGCGGCTCAAATCAAAGCAAACCCTGCCGAAAGTGAGCATCTTGTAAAGTTGCTCAAAAAATTGACTTTTACTCAATTTTCATTGCCCAATACTGAGGGGGGGGACTTGAATGGTAAATTAGATTTTATTGATAAATATAAAAATTTTGTGCGCTATTGGGCGAATAATTCAGAAGAATTTGAATGGGAAGATACCAAGCATGTATTCGTCAATAAAGCTGAAATTGCGCAAAGAACTGAAGTTTATGAGAAGCTTTTCCGCCGTCTCAATTCCGAAAATGATTCGGTTGCAAGGGAATCTTTTCGTCAATTGGCGCAAGGTGACCCCGTTGCCATTGCAGAAATGACTGAAAAATACCGCTCTCTCTTGCGCAATTACAATAGAACTTTACCCGATATCCGATTTGGATATTTGGAGCAAATGACGTTGTTGGTATCTTATTGTCAAAAAAATCATGTTTCTATTCAACTGAATAAAAACCTCGATTCCCTTTTTAATCTTTTGGAAGATACCCGAAATCCTCAAATGCGTTTTAATCTTGAAAATCAAATTATTAAAAAAGCTGCTGTTCAGGATTTAACGGCCATAGAATTTTATGGATGCCTTCATTCCACTGACCAAGAAGCATCATTTTCTGTAGGCAGAATTTTGGATTTTTTGTACACAAAACATTGGCAATCAATCACTTCCGACGATGAAAAGTTGCGCTTATTTCTTAAAAAAAGCTTTTTATTTAAAAAAATTGGAGTGGTTGGTATTTGTAATTCATATCAAAATAAGATACAAACCATTAATGATTCTCTTAGAAACAGAATAAAAGAAATATCTTCCATCGAGGGCGATAATGACATAATCAATCAAATAAGTGTGGTAATTGGAGCAAGTGATGATAAAAAACAAGAGACTTCATCCAACTCCATGCTCGATTTATTTTTGAATGACCCCATTAGTTTCGCTAACGGTGAAATGCGGATGTTACCCGCCCCAAAAGAGAAAGATTACAAGCGTCTGGTGGGAAAAATTCAATCTGAAACTGAAAAAGAGATACTCCGGATAGTGATGGATTATTTGGATTTGCATCCATCTTTGGATGCTGTTCCGAGCCTTTTTTCTATCATAATGGACGACAGAAAGTTCAAAACGGAGTCAAATACTGAGGGGGTACGCATCAGCGATAGAGTCGTGAATTTGTTAGAAAATATTTATTCTCACGTCTTAAAAGTTGAAGATAAAAGGTCGGTGTGGCGCAAGATGTGGTTCAAGGATGGTAAAAATTATCGCCAATGGGATATCCAGTTTTTTGAAGAACAGGTTCAATTTTTAACGGCTACCAAAATACCCACAATTGACGATATTTTAGAAGTCAGTAAATCAAAACATTTCACCAATAAACATAAACTATTGGTAATCAATTCTTTAAAAAAGCTATCGCCGTTCAGTGATATTCGCGCTTTCAAATCAAAACTACCTTTCAAGGCAAGTGAAGACCTTAAGGCTTTTGATACATTAGCGATTGGAGCAAAGGATTTAGATGATTTTATTAAAATATTTGAAGTTGAAAACGACTCCACCATGTGGGCTTTTATCAATTTCAAAACCAAAGATTTCAGCGTGGATGATTTGGGTGTTTTTTATAATTCTCTTTTTAAAGTAGATTGGTTTTTAAAGCAAGTTCTAAATGAACGTATAAGTACTTTTCAAAAAAATAAGGCAATTGAAACCCTTTCTACCTATTTGACGAACAGTGAATTGGTTTCAGAATTTGAGGAACAAACGACTTTGCGGCACGTGGCAGAGCTTCAAAATATCGGTATGTCGCTTTCTGAAAAATTAGAAAGTTCTTTCTCTCTCGATATTTCAGATGATGCCAAAGCCTCCATTCAAGAGGGCATTTTGATGCGCATCAGTTATGATCAAATTGGTACAGTGGGTGAATATTTTGAACTTTTAAGTAAAAAACCAGGTTACAGTCCGACCAATTTCTTGTATAAAGATTTTGGAATTCCTTTATTTAACCCTGACAAAGAGACTGTTACGGAGTTTATTGCCCATCACAGAACCATGGGGCAGTTTGATTTATATAAGTTTTATTTAAAAAAATTCGGCGTTGATTTCACAAAAGAAAACGATGAATTAGATTTTAATAAAATATACAATATCCTTAAATTTGAAATTGTCACACCCTTCACGGGAGGCGGTTACCAAAGGGATTATTTCACATACGGAATCATTAAAGTTTTGGAACTGCATTTCAATACCCGCTTAGGTTTTCACGAAAAACTCAATGAAAACCAAGCATTTTATACCTATTCATCCACCAAAAGAGCCGTAAAATGGATGCAATATTTGGAAGAAAATGATTTAGTGAAACCAGACCCCTCAGTACCGTCCTCTTTCAATCGCCTTTTTGCAAATCAATAGTTTAATTTACAGGTAAAATAGAGTTGATAAAATTTTGCATAAGATTTTATATCAACTTCTTGTACGCAGTTTTAACTAAACTTTAATACATCTTAAAGTTTTTTTAAGATTCCTTTTCTAAAAAAAAAGCGTTTATATATAAAATACTAAATTTGCTACAACAATTGAATTGTGAAAGTTATTTTAGATTTGATTCCTAATTTTTATCACGCTTATAAAATTAAAAAATGAAAAAGATATTAAGTATTGGTTTATTAGCCACATTTTTAGTTTTGCTTGGCAGCATCGATGCTTCTGCTCAAAGAAGAAAGTCAAAAGACCCTCAACCGACTGAGCAAAAAGAGCCTACTGAAGAAGATTCAAAACCAAGTGCGACGTCTAAAAAAACGCCAAAGAAAAAAACGGATGATTATTTCGATGAAAAAGGCGGTTTTAAGCATCGTTTGTGGTATGGTGGCAATTTTATTTTGAATTATAGTGGCTCGAATGGCCAAAGCGCTTTTACCATCGGTGCAACTCCAATGGTCGGTTATAAAATTATCGGTGGCTTGTCTGCTGGTCCAAGAGTGGGTGTAATTTACACAAGCTTAAAAGCATATGATTCTCAAAATAAAATATCCACAGTTGGTTTAACTGATTATTCGGGTGGAGCATTTGCCCGTTATAAGTTTTTTAAAAACTTCTTCGTCCATGTTGAAACAGAGTATGTCAGTTCAGCTCAATACGGAGAGGATTCATTTGGTCGAATAATTTTAGGTGCCGATGGAAAACCATTTAAGGCAAGAGTTGGTCGTCAAAATAGCAACGTAGGAATTGGCTACAATTCGGGTAGTCTTATTGGATACGAAATAGCTTTATTGTACAATCTTACTCCCCCTCAAAATACGATCCAACAACCATTTGATATAAGAATTGGATTCACGTATAATTTTTAAAGAAATCATAGAAAACTGCACAAAAAGGGCAATAAATATTCGATTTATTGCCCTTAATTTATTTTTAAAAACCCTAAATTGAAAGCTATGAAAACATTTCTCAGTTTGGTGCTGCTTCACCTTAGTTGTAGTATAAATGCGCAAGTTTCTGCATTTATTGGTACTTTTAATGGTACTGTAAATGGAGACAATCTCACTATGAATCTTCAAAAAAGCGGTGAGAATAGCCTTGTTGGTAAAATGAAAGACAGTCAACAGAATTATGAAGTCAAAGCCACCGTTAATGGTTCTCAACTGACAGGCATTGCTGTTGAGAAAACGTTGAATTTGACATTTTTAATGAATGGTCAACTCACTGGCAGCCAATTAACGTTGAAAATGACTATTGAAGCACTTGGACAAAAGCAGGAAATTGATGTATTGATGATTAAACAAGGCGCTTCTGTTACAACTACAGAAAACGCTAAAACGTCCTCAACTCCCGTAAAATTCCCATCAGGGGCTACAAATGATAGAAATATAGTCGGTACTTGGGTAAAGACAGAGAATTATAATTCAGGCAGTGGTGATAATTTTATGGGCAGTAGTTTTCAACAAAAAATGATATTCTTTGCCGATGGCACGGTTGCCGACGGTGGCAGTCAAGCGAATATGAGTGGCAGCAATTATTCAGGTTCAAGCAGAGGTGGTGCTCAAGCTACCCAGGGTGTTTATTGGTACAATATCAATAATCAACTTTATTTATTGGTTTCACAAAATGGGAAAACAGAAACTGCTCATTTAGGTCGCTATTTTATTGAAAATGGAGCGCTGTTGATTACAGGTACGAATGGTAAAAAGCTTTTATTGACGCGTATGTGACCCCTCAGTATTTATTCAAGTTTTGAGTGACGGGTTTTGAGTTTTGAGTGCTAAAAACAACTCAAAACCCGTCATTCAAAACCTAATTACTCAATATCCTTGATTCTGAATTAAAGTTCCGCTACTCAAATCTATTTCAGTTTGCGGTATAGGCAATAATTCATGCTTATTTTTCACAAAACTTTTACCGTGTTTTTTTAAAGCAGTCTCCGCTTGACCAGTACGCACCAATTCAAACCAGCGGTGTTGCTCCATACCCAACTCCACACGGCGTTCATGCCAAATCAGTTCTCTTAACTTATCCTTAGCTGTTTCAATGACATCTGGTAAAATACCGTTGATTTTGCCTCGTGCTCGTTTGCGCACCGCATTCAATTGAAGAAGTGCTTGAGCAGGCTTGCCATTTTCATTCATTGCTTCGGCAGCAATCAAAAGAACATCCGCGTAGCGTAAAATTCGGATATTTCCCGGTCCATTATAATTAAAACCTGCGTGAGCTGGTATCCATGCTTTTTGGTTATAACGGGCATTAAATAATTTTGTGTTTTTTTCAACTATCGCCGAACCATCGGGTAAAACCTCTCCTTCATACAATATTGTAGCATCACGACGAGGGTCACCCGCTTCAAATTCAGCAATAAATGAGTCAGAAGGGCGATTGAATCCCCAACCCAAATTGGGCGTACCCCGCACACCTTGCACCTCATTGTATTGCGAGCCACCATCATAATCCGCACTAAAAGTCACGCGGGTATCAGTGGCAGTAGTTTGAACTTCAAAAATAGATTCAGAGGCATTTTCACCCTCTCGTGTAAAAATTTTACCGTACTCAGGCAAAAGAATGTATTCATTTGAATTGATAACTTCCAAGGCATATTTCTCCGCATTGGTATAGTCTTTTAGCGTTAAATATGCTTTTGACAACATGCTTCGAGCCGCACCTTTGGTCACTCTACCCAAATCATCAGCTGCATATTTCGATTTTTCAGGCAAATTATCTATCGCTTCTTTTAAATCTGCAATAATCTGAGCGTACACATCAGCCGTTTTAGCACGAGTTTGTTTAAAATCATTTTGAGTCAAGGGCTTGGTCACTAATGGCAAATCGCCAAACCATCTGACCAAATTGAAGTAAAAATAAGCCCTTAAAAACTTGCTTTCGGCGATTAATCTCTTTTTCAAATTTTCATCCATTTTCACTTCTGGAATCCTTTCAATGGCAACATTTGCCCTAAAAATGGCTTTATAATATCCTGTCCAAATCGTTTTTGGAGCGATATTACCTGCATCAAAGGTAAAATTATCTATTTCAGAAATAAATGCTGCATCATTGGGTTCGCTACCTTTATCCGAATCATCTGATATTATATCCGTGCAACCGATATAAGCAAAAACAGTTACTTCCCAATTGCGCATGACATTATAAACGGCATTGGTTGCTAATATGGCATGCTCTTGAGTTTGAAAAAAATTGTCTGCCGTTTGTTTACCTTGTGGTTTAACATCCAGAAAATCACTGTTGCAACCCACTAAGAAAAATGCTGCTAAAATGCTGATTTTCAATATTTTATAATTACTTTTTTTCATTTTTAAAACGTTTTATTGATTTAAAATTAAATTTTAAACGCCTACTTACCCTTCAGTATATGAAGGTTATTTCAATTAAAATGTTGCATTGATACCAAAATTAATCGTTTTCGCCACTGGATAAACGCCTCTATCTATCCCAACTGAAAAAACATCACCCCCACCATTCACTATTTCAGGCGTGTAGCCACTGTATTTTGTCCACATTTTCAAATTAGTTGCTGCTACATATATACGAAGGTTTTGCAACTTAATTTTCTGTGAAATACTGAGGGGTAGCGTATAACCGATTTGTGCATTGCGAATAGATGTAAATGAGCCATCTTCTAAAAAACGGTCAGAGACCTCATAATTGCGCCCACCAATGGTGACTCTCGGTTCAAAATTGGAAGTGCCTTCGCCTGTCCATCCAGTTAAAAACGACTTTTCAAAATTACCCGTTGAGAAGCGAGCAATGCGTTTGGCATTTAAAACTTTATTTCCTCGAATGGCATTGAGCTGTACTGAAAAATCAATTCCCATAAAATCAGCACCAATATTGCACGAAAAAATCAGTTTCGGAATAGCACTGCCCAAATAAGTACGGTCTTTGGTGGTAATCACGCCATCATTATCCAAATCTGCATAAATCAAATCACCCGGAAAAACATCTTTCAGAGGTGTTTCATTGGTACGTTTGGGAAGGCTATTGACTTGCTCTGCATTCTGATAAACCCCCGCTACTTTATAGCCATAATAGGCGCCAATGGATGAACCGACATAGGTACGCGTACCTAATTTACCGCCTTCACCTACCCCACCACTAAAAATTTCAGATTTTCCTTCAGTCAATTTTAAAACTTCATTTTGAACAGTTGAAAGGATAAAATTGATGTTATACCCCAATCCTTTTTCAACGCGGTCGCGCCAACCAAGGTTGACATCCCAACCCCGATTGCGAACTTGGGCAGCATTGACGGTTGGAGGATCTTGCGCTCCAATGAAGGCAGGAATGGGCAAATCCGCTAAAATATCATTGGTTTGGCGATTGTACCAATCGATTTCAGCCGTAAAACGATTATTTAACAGTCCGAGTTCAAAACCAATATCGGTTTGGTGGGTTTCTTCCCAATGCAATTCGGGATTAGCCAATTTTGTTAAAGATGCTCCTGGATTGAATTTTTCATCTTGCCCGAAAATAGCATCTAAACGGTCGGTAACAGGTGGACTTTTAGCTTCTTCGCTGATTTTATCGTTGCCAATTATACCCCAACTGGCTCTAAATTTTAAATTAGATACCCAATCTACGTTTTTTAAAAAATCCTCTTCTTTTAAACGCCAACCCACGGCTAAAGAAGGAAAATTGCCATAACGACGGTTTTTACCAAATTTGGATGAACCGTCTCGTCTGATTGAAGCTGTTAATAGATATTTATCGTTGAGTGTGTAATTCGCACGGAAAAGATAAGATTGCATGCGCCATAAATTAGACACGTCATCAACTACTGTAAATCCTTTTGTACCGACTCGATAGTAAAGTAAATCCTTAATATCGGCTTCAATGTTGTTGACATCCTTAGGCAAATCAGTAGCCCGCCCTCTCACTTCATAATCTCTACTGGATTGAATTGTATAGCCACCTAAAAGTGTAAATCTATGGATTCCCAGTTTTTTATCATAGGTCACCGTATTTTCCCAAAGTTGATTGGTGAATTTTTTATTCGCACCTTCCACAAAGTTGATCTCGTTTTTATGAATATCGGTTACCCTAAAAACGGGTAAAAAGCGTTGGCTTTCAAAATTTGCTAAATCAAGTCCAAAATTGGAGCGGAAAGTCAAACCCTCAAAAGGCATAATATCTATGAAAGCGTTGCCTACAGTTCTGAAAATGCGGTTATTATTGTATCGTTCATAATAAATCTGGGCGGTTGGATTCGCAACTGAACCATCTGACGTAGTATTTCCGAAGTTTCCCGCCGAATCACGAGGAGAGATAGTTGGTGGTGCATAATAGGCATTGTATAATGTTCCCGCTGCAATATTCCTTTTTTCATCCACTAAAGCTAAATTATGCCCAATTTTCATAAAACGATTGAGCTTATATTCATTATTTATCCGTAATGATAGGCGTTGGAAATCGCCGTTTTTAAGAATACCATCTTGTTTCAGATAGTCTCCGCTGATGCTGTAAGTCATCATTTCATTGCCGCCTCGTGCCGAAAGGTTGACATTTTGAATGGGTGCCGTTCTAAATATTTCATTTTGCCAATCTGTACCTACACCTAAAGATTCGGGATTTTTATATGGCTCTGGCTGTCCGAAATTTTTAGCGGCGATATTGCGGAGTTTGGCGTATTCGCTCGCATTTGCTAAATCAATTTTTTTACCCAATTCCTGCGTGCCATAGTAAGCGGATACGCCAATGGTACTTTTTTTTGAAGAGCCCTTTTTAGTGGTCACAATTATGACGCCATTGGCACCTCGCGAACCATAAATAGCCGTCGCAGATGCATCTTTTAAAACTTCAATTGACTCTACATCATTGGGATTTAAAAAGTCAATATTGTCTAAAAGCATTCCATCTAATACATAAAATGGGTTTGAATTATTCAAAGTTCCTGTACCTCGTATGCGGATGACTGCGCCTCTCCCCGGTTCTCCACTCTCAGGCGTGACCAAAACACCCGCAACTTTGCCTTGTAAAGCCTGCGTTACTGAGGGGGTCGCTATGGATGTAATGTCTTTGCCTTTTACACCACTGACTGAGCCAGTTAGG
>JANPHO010000648.1:0-3135 GCA_031424515.1 Saprospiraceae bacterium | reverse complement strand
CGCTAAAGCAATATGCAGTGATTTTTGGCTTTGCATATCAGCAAATTGACTGATGGTTTCGCCAATATCGAGTATTTTTGTGGAACTGTAACCCCGTGCTACGTGGTTTGAACCCGCCTTAAAAAATACTTTTGGCGAGGGTTTATTGCTTTTCAAATAAGGCAATTCGTAGTTAAAAAAATTGTTTTTCATCAAAGTTGACCGCACCGAATTCGCAGCCATTGTTCTATCACCATAAATAGCAAAAGAAGCATCCAGTGCTTTTTTGATTTTTTGCGCTTCGGGCGTTTTAATCAGCGTAAATAATTCTTTGTAGTATTTATCATTGGTTGATTTATGCACACTGTCAATTAAAGCGGCATATTTAATTTGCATTTTATCATCCAAGGTGTGAAAAACATCATCCAGAGCGAAGTCAAAACCGACAAAAAAATCTTGGTCAATGCCCCACAAATCAAAACCGTATTTTTTAGATGCTTTCAGCATATCAAAATCGGCAGAATTGCTAAAAAAAGGAATGGGCGAATAAGACCATTTTTTATATTTTTTATTAAAATCAATGATGCTTTTTGGATAGCTTTTATCACGTACCAATTTGTTCAATTTATCCGCTGCCAAAGGGCTGATTTCGGTCATCCAAACCGAAAAATCGTTCTTTTTTAACTCCGAAAAAAAGATTTCAGTTAACTTAGAAACCAGCATAGAATTATGGTATTCACCCATTAACACGTAATGATTTAACGTCATCTCTTTTTTCAAACTGTCCCAACCATTGCCCGTTAATTGCAAAGCATTGGTATCTAATTTGAAACTATAAACGTTTTTAATGACATCCGCTTTCGTCAATTTATCTTGGCTAAAACACATTGTTAAACTGCCAATAACTAAAGCTACTAAAATTGTTATTTTTATCATTTTTCAGATTAAAATTTAGGAAAAATTTAAGGAAAATACCCGAAATACTGAGGGGGTCGCTACTTCCCAAACGCATTAATGTTCCACACTTTCACATTAGGCATTTTTTCAAAAATGGCTTGCATTCCCAGGCGGTGATTGGCACCTACAATGATAACAATTTTTTTAACACCCAACTTCTTCGCTCTTTCAATTGTGTTTTGACACATACCCTCGTTGCGCATATTCCACCAATGTATCGCCGACAGCACCTCTGCTTTTGGAAACCCTTTGAAATCATACATTTCAGGAACCAAATAATCATAGGTCAGACTCACTTTGCCCGCTTCATCGGTATTGGCGTATTCCGTGAAGTATTTATCCGTTTTTTCTAATTTTTTCTTTTTGCTTTGGGCTGCATACATGTCTTTTTCCAATTTTTTAAACGCTGCATTATAGCCTTCAATGGTGTCTTTTTGAAAAACATCATATTTTGACCAAAAAGAATCAACGGCTGTGCTGTAATTCAAATCATAGACTTGACAATCCATAGGATATACTTCCTTCATGCCCATTTTAATCATCATTGGGAAGGCAATATAATCGTATTCTGAACCACTATAATTTTTAATCGCTTTGTGCAAAGAATCCACAGTCGGTGGGAGAATAAGCTTTGAATATTCAAAAATATCGGGGTTGGGTGGGACATTTTTATTATTGTACACCTGCCACATCTGAAAATAAGCATTGGCAACATCTTGATCCAAAAAGTAAGCGTGGGCGATGTCAACCCGAGCTTTCCAATCATTCGGATTTTGAATGATTTTGGCTTTCAAATCCGCTATTACTTTGGGCAAATCTTTTTCCGCAATCGGTCTTTTGGCTTTCAATCGCTCGATGCGTTCATTGTTAAATGACTTGCACCAATAGTTCATCAAAAGGCGTTCATCTTCCTTCGAGCGGAATTCGCCAAAGAATGCATCAGGCTTAAATTTTCTGATTTTATCATGGATTTTTGAAAAATCCTGCGGAGCCGCTTTGCTGTAATCATGTAAAGCGCCGACGAGCAAAATCTCTAAATTTTGGGCGTAAGAAATATTGGCGATAAGGATAAAAAAGAGTGCAAGTTTTTTCATTGGATCTGATTATTGTTTGATAAATAATTGATTATCAATATTTTATAAAATTTTAAATAGAAATACTGAGGGGTCATTTCAAAATTGCTGCTACTTCTACCACCTCAAAATCATCATTATTTTCAAATAAATGTTTCAAAATAGGCACATGACCTTGTCCAAAAATGACCAAAATCGCTTTATCGGTCGGTTTTACAACACGCAAAATATTGGTGTAAATATTCAGATTTGTGGTGTACCAATCGGCGACTAATTTGCTGCCAACATAGTCGTCGCCTTTGCCAATTTTAGCCATATATTTCAAGTAAAAACCGAGGTTGTTTTGCAAAGCTTTTTTGCTGTTGATATAAATCAAAAAATCTTTGACCGATTGCTTCGACATACTGCTATTTAGTTCACCCATAAATGCTTTTGAATACACATCTAATTGCTTCATGATGTCAGCTTGTCCATTTTTAAGAGCGTAATTGGTTACTGTATCGCTGTCAAATTCGCCAAAACGATTGATGGCAGTAACTTGCTTCAAACTAGTTGCTTTAGCGGTTGTCATACCGAGTTGGTCAATTTCGTTATCCGACAACTTATAGGTACCATTTAAAAATGCTTTGTATAAACTGTCCAATTTCAATTGTTTAGGCATAATCCACTCCACGCAAACTTGGTCGGGTTTGAACGCGGCGAATTTATCCACCACTTCTTTGATTTGCTTTTGACGGGCTGCGTTCTTCATATCCACCGCATCGTTTTTATAAACATCGGACGTTGAAGGCTCAAAGTGCATCGTTCCAACCAATACGATTTTGGTTTTTTGCTGGGCATGGAGTGAAAAAGTAATTAATAAAACAAAGCTGATTAATCGGATAATTTTCATTGGAAATGGTTTTAAAAATGTAAAAAACGGTTAGAATACCTATCTGACGAGGGGGTTATTTCAAAACCTTATTAATCTGCAAAAGCAAAGTATCCGCTTGTTTGGCACTCACTTCACTGAATTGAATGACTATATTACCGAATAATTTGGCGCTATTAAGTTCGGCTTTTACGGAAGGGTTTAAAAAAGTTTCTTTCGTACTTTTTGCTGAATATTCGCTACTTAAAAACGTGG
>JANPHO010000647.1:0-4386 GCA_031424515.1 Saprospiraceae bacterium | reverse complement strand
TGCCTAAAAGTGCACCAATTAAGAAAAAAATCATAATTATTCCCCAAGGCATTCCTTCATCCATCGCACTCTTTTTTTGTCTTAATTAGCAAAACGTGTAATATATTTAAAAGGTAGAGAGCATACTTTAAAACGCTCAATATCATATTACTCCGGAATTTAATGCCAAGAACCATACCAAAAAATAAAAATATATGGTATGTATAATCTGTAAAATGCTTTAAAAAGAGTACAAAGTGGCTTAAAAATTGGAGGTATTTTCTTCGCTGCCCATCAGATTGATGAGCTTTACTTTCAATATTTTAATTTCTAAAGAAATTGAGCTAATTGAAAATCAGGAATTCGATTTTTTATTATAAATGAACGCAAAATTGACTTAAAATGGCTAACATTATATGTATCGCTTTTCCAGCGTGGGAGGGCAACTATCTCAAATCCACCGTTCAGTTAATGAAAGAACTGGCAATTGATAATCAAGTTTTATACGTTGATTATGCTTACACTTGGAAAGATTTTTTCCAAAGCCTCCGAGGTAAAGGATTTGCTTCTTGGAAAAAGATGCTCAATATTGAACCGCGCTTGCGTTCCGAAAAAATTGAAAATGGAGCAACTATCCATATTCTCACTTTGCCGCCCGTTGTGCCCGCCAATTTTCTGAAAAGCCCAATGGCTTACGATATGCTCAATTATTTCAATAGCCTATTTATCAGAAAAGCCGTTAAAAATGCAGCAAAATCCTTGAAAATGGAGAACCCTGTAGTTATTAATGCTTTTAATCCATTTTTTGGGGTACATCTGGCAGGCAAGCTAAAAGAGTCAAAACTAATATATTATTGTTACGATGAAATAGGCTCTGCCACATGGGCAAAGCAACACGGTGAAAGGCTTGAGCAGGCATTTTTAAAAATGGTGGATACCGTTATCGTTACGTCTAATGGGCTTTTTAATAAAAAAAGACTTCAACACGTAAATTGCCATTTAATAAAAAATGGCGTTGATTATGACCTTTTCAGCCGTTCCGAAACCGTTACTACTTTACCCCAAAAAGCACTTAAAACCATTGGTTATTTGGGTTCAATAGATGAGCGCGTGGACTATGATTTATTAGAAAAGCTCATCAGCAATACCCCTCAGTATCAATACGTTTTTGTGGGTAGAATTACCCAAAAAGAGTACGAAGAGCGGTTAAAAAAATATCCAAATGTAGATTTAAAAGGGCCTAAACCTCCTACGGAATTACCTGATTGGGTTCAAAAATTTGATGTGTGCCTTATTCCTTTTGTTAAAAATGGACTAACGGCGGGCATTTATCCCCTCAAAATCAATGAATATTTGGCAGCTGGAAAACCTGTTGTCACAACCCGTTTTTCGGATTTAAGCGACTTCGAAGCCGTGGTGGATATTGCCGATGATGATGCCTCTTTTATCGAAAAGGTTATCAATGCCTCAAATGATAAAAGCCAGCAAAACATCCGCCGCGACTTCGCTTCCAAAAATTCATGGAAAGCAAGAGCAACTGAGTTTGCTACTACAATTGGATAATTTTATTTAAATCCCCCATTTTTTGCTTCCTTAATCCCTGATTTTAGCTTAACTTTGCGACTTGAAATTAACCATCCGTCCTGCAAACGGTTTAAAAATTTTAAGTTATGAAAAAAGCTCGTCTTCACAATCGTGTGAATAGAGAGGTTCTTATCAAGCAGATGCTTGAAAGCCCTGAACCTCGTACTACCATTTCTTTTTACAAATACCACCGCATTAAAAATCCCAAGGAGTTCAGAGATGAACTGTTTCTTTTATTGGATTCCATCGAAACTAAGGGCAGAATCTATCTCGCAACTGAGGGGGTCAACGGTCAGATTTCAGTGCCGTCAAAAAATGTAGAATTATTCAAAGAAACATTGTATTCTATTGATTTTTTAAAAGGTATTCGAATGAATATGGCGGTGGATGACAATGGAAAATCATTTTTCAAACTCACAATAAAGGTTCGCCCTAAAATCGTGGCTGATGGTCTGGATGATTCGACTTTTAATCCAGCAGATACAGGCGTTCATCTCAATGCCGAAGATTTTAATCGCTTAACCGACGACCCGAATACCATATTAATAGATATGCGCAACCATTACGAGAGCGAAGTGGGCTTTTTCGATGGTGCTATCCGGCCAGATGTAGAAACTTTTAGGGAGGAACTGCAAATAGCCGAAGATCTTTTAATAGAAAATAAAGATAAAAACCTCGTCATGTATTGCACAGGCGGCATCCGTTGCGAAAAAGCAAGTGCTTGGATGAAGCATCAAGGTTTCAAAAACGTCTTTCAATTGGATGGTGGTATCATTCAATACGCTAAGCAGGTGAAAGAAAAAGACTTAAAAAACAAATTTAGGGGTGTCAATTTCGTCTTTGATGAAAGATTAGGAGAGCGCATATCGGATGAAATAGTAGCCAAGTGCCACCAATGCGGAAAACCTTGTGATACGCATAGAAACTGTGCAAACGATGCTTGTCACCTCCTTTTTATTCAATGCGAGGAGTGCGCCTCAAAATACAATAGTTGCTGCTCCGAAAAGTGTACAGATTTCATTAAGCTGCCCCAAGAAGAACAAATTCTGCTTAGGAAAACCGAACAGTTTAATGGAACTAAGTTCGGCAAAGGGCGATTCAAATAGTTGTTGGTTATTAGTTATTGGTTGCTAATTATCAGTGATTGTAAAATAACCAACAACTAATAATCATTAACCAATAACCAATAACCATTTCATCTATTAAAATACGGATTTTATCTATCATTTAACCGCTGTTCTTATTTTAAAAACTAAATTCGTTGTATCGAAAAATAGGCACCTTATACTGAGGGGGTATTGATGTTTTAATGAAATGATATAGACAATGAATTTTGGAGAAATAATTCGCGTATCCATAGCGTCCGTCAAAGCTAATTCTTTGAGGACAATTTTGACTTTGCTCATCATTGCCGTTGGTTTGATGGCACTGGTTGGCATCCTTACAGCATTGGACAGCGTCTTGTTTTCGCTCAATGACAGTTTCAATGATATGGGTACTAACTCTTTCAATATTGAAAGAAAATCTCAAAATATTAGAGGTAGCCGAGGTGGCAGACGCTCAAAAGTGGGCGAACCTATTGATTATGAACAAGCCTACGAGTTCAAACAACGCTTTGAATATCCTTCAAAAGTCACTCTTTCCATAACGCCCACGGGCAACGCTGTTATTCAGCGATTCGATAAAAAAACCAACCCCAATGTGACGGTTTATGGCATTGATGAAAATTATTTGGACGTAAAAAGCTACGAAATTACCACCGGTCGCGGCTTTTCAGATAACGAATTGCAAAACGGAGCCAATAGAGCCATCATCGGCACCGAAATAGTAAAACTCCTTTTTGATAATAGCATAGATAAAGCCATCAATCAAGATATTTTAATCGGAAATGTCCGCTATCTGGTCACAGGTGTTCTGAAATCGAAAGGCTCTGGAGGTGGTAGCCAAAGTGCGGATAGGATTGTCATGATTCCTCTGCTGAACTCTAAACGCATTTACGACAATAAAGGGAGTGATTACGCTATTAATGTCGGTTTGCAATCAGCCATGGATATGGACAATGCCTCCGATGTCGCTACGGGCTTGTTCCGTCAAGTCCGTCGTTTGCCCCTTGGCAAGGAAGATGATTTTGAAATATTGAAAAGCGATAGCCTTTTAGCCATTTTAAAGGAAAATACAGTTAAAATCCGTTGGGCAACCATCGCCATTGGCTTGATAACGCTCCTTGGCGCGTCCATCGGCTTGATGAATATCATGCTCGTGAGTGTGACCGAACGTACCCGAGAGATTGGTGTAAGAAAAGCTTTGGGGGCTACCCGCAACAGTATTCTGTATCAATTTTTAACAGAAGCCATCGTTATTTGCCAAATGGGTGGTATTGCGGGTATTATTTTAGGCGTTTTAGCGGGTTTTGGCGTCTCTCTTTTATTTGAGGGCTCATTCGTCATGCCTTGGGCATGGATTACTTTGGGCTTAATCACCTGCTTCGTGGTGGGGCTTTTCGCGGGGCTTTATCCCGCATTAAAAGCATCAAGACTCGATCCTATCGAATCATTAAGGTATGAATAACGTATTTAAGTAAGCATTTAAAAATGGGGGATATTTATTTCTACTTTGGCACTTTAAAACCCGTGTCACCGTTTCAAACGGTGGCACGGATTTAAGGTAGATTTTAACTATTTTCGTAAAAACTTAGCGGTTAACTAAATGATCAATAAATTGTTTTAAGAGCTATAAAAAAGATTCAATGGATTCATTACGAGACATACAAGTTTTAAAGGATTTAGTATCGAACCTACTGAGTCGCGTATCCTCGTTAGAGGA
>JANPHO010000646.1:0-14931 GCA_031424515.1 Saprospiraceae bacterium | reverse complement strand
AGTTTAATAACCGTCCCCGCCGCACCTTTTACCGTGATTTTACTGACGCCCGCAATATTTCTCCCGAGGTCAAAAACGTAGTTTTTATCGCTGAATCGTTGCATTTTTTTACTTAAAACTTCCTCCACATCTCTAATCGGGTACATGACTTGAGCGACGATATTATTCGACGGTGCAGAGCGAAAAACGACCCTTTTCCAAGCCGTATCCACAAAATTGGGCGTGTCCCAACCTTTTTGCTCCAAGCGGGCATCATAATGTTCAGCGGTGTAAATGCTGTTAAAAATGACGGGGCTGGCGGACGTTTTCCAATTTTCACTCGTGCCAACCACATCCGTGCTGCCATCATCATATTTTATCCGAATATCCATACAAAACGCTGGACGAGCCCGCCACGGTGCTTTATCAAAATACCAAACCGCCGTTGATTGATGATTGAACCAACCGTTGCCCAATAAAACGCCCACCGCATTTTTACCTTGTTGCAGATGTTGCGTAACATCGTGCGTCACGTACAAAATGCGCCTATCAAATCGGGTGTACATCGGGTCAAGGCGGTGATTACCCACTTTTTGACCATTGATGGATAGCTCATACAAGCCCGCCACCGCAATGTAAGCCCTCGCGGAAACGATTTTTTTAGAAACTGGAATTTCTTTTCTAAAATAAGGCGCATTCTTGTTCTCAATATCTCTGGAATCGCAAATCCACGCCCCTTGCCAATTGAAAATGTTCATAATGCCCATTTCAAAAGTCCCAATCGGCATATTTACGCTTATTTTACCCATTTTATCCCAAGTCACCACCTTCCAAAAATATTTGGTAACGGGCTTCAAAACTTTGCCTTTATAGGTTACTAACTGAATATTTGAAATGAGTTTAGCCGTTTGCCAAGCATTGCCCACACCTTTCACAACTTGCATTGAGTCCGTTCCGACAATAATTTGATAAGCTGATTGGGTCGTTTCCGAACGCCAAGATAAGCGTGGATTAGGGGCGTCAATGCCAATGGGATTCACCAAATGCTCACATTCTAAGTCTTTTACTTGGGCAAAAACCAGGACAGAATTGAGCAAAATGCCTAAAAAAAGGTTTATTTTTATTAAAAATCTGGTTGGTTTCATTGAGAGGGATATTAAAGTAAACAAAAGGGGAATTTATGAACTCCCCTTTTGCAAAATGTACGATTATTAGGTATGGTTATTAAAATTTTAAAATCACACTCGGATTCATTGGATACCTTCCGAAATCTTCGCCGTAAATAGCGACGCCCCCCTCAGTATCCGCCTGAATTTTTAAAGTTAAAAAGCCTTGACTCGCCGCTTTTTTCAAATCCGCTTTTGAAATCGGTATTTTAATCAAATATCCATACGAACCCGCTTCGCGCAATTTTCTGTCTTTTAACTGATTATGCCACGATAAAACGCCACGGTGGTCGGCGGGGTCGTCTTCCAAAGTCACAGTTTTGGCTTTCGCACCGTTCACAAAAATGCTGATTACTGAGGGGGTCTTTGTTTCGTCGGTCATGGGGTAAGCATTCGGGTTTTTATGCAGTGAAACTCTTGCACCAAGCATATAATCCTGATTTTTATTAAAATCAGCTCCTTTATCCTTGTCAAAAAGCTGCTTGGCGGATGCTTCAAAAAGGACGTAAGCCTCTTTAGCATCGCCCGTTTTCACTGTTTTTGAAATCGGAATTTGGTATTCAAAAAAGCCTTTTCCTGCACCATTGACTTTCAAGCCATCCAAAACGTCCCATTTTTTAAGCGACCATTCAGCTTTTTTATAAGCATTGGGTTTTACTTCTAAAATGGTAGTATTCGCTTTATTTTGAGCTGATTTTACGATAAAATTATAGAAATTATGGTGTAAAACTGTCCCTTCAGCGTCTTTTAAAGTAAGTTTTACGATGCCTAAACCCGCCATTTCAGGCATTTTAACTTGAATAGAATTCAACTGTTTTTGCATCCACGGCTGATAATCAAATGGCATTTTATAGGCGGTTAAAGTCTGGACTTCACCCGTTTTGTCCATAAAATCAACTGAATATTCAATAAAAAGCTGTTTGTTGGCAATCGCTTTCCCCGACATAACCGAGATAAAAAGCGGTACTTCAAGCGTTTCACCGCCTTTAAGGGTTTTACAAATTTCATTGCCCGTTGATAGGTAAAAAAGCGAGTGAAAATCTTTATCGGTCATACCCGAAACCATATCCTCCAAACCCGTATATTTTTTAGTGCGGTCAAAACGCCAATAGCCATTCCACTCGTTAATCACGTCGTGGTGCTCCGTATAGAGCCAACCAGCTATTTTCGGATATTTTCGGAACGTATTCATCATGCGGTGATAATCCCAAGACCAATCCACATCACCCGTGCTGCCATCGTAGCCCCACACATTTCCACATTCTGAGTTGATATTAGGCTGATTACCTTGTTTAAAACCCTTTTCAAAATGGTGTGTACTGCCTTCAAAGGTATTTTTATCAATCATTTTCAAATGCTCTTCCCACGCCCAACCAGGCAAATATTCATGCCACGAGTTAATGTCCGTTTCGGTATGTCCACGACCGCAACAAATAGAATTATCCTCAACCAAACGCGTTGGGTCAAGAGATTTGGCGAGATAGTACATTGAAGCGACCCAATTCTGCGTAGTAGGCAAATATTGGTCAGTTACTTTACCATTTTCAGTAACTTTTGTACGCAATCCCCACGTTTCATTGAATGTAATCCACGAAAAAATAGCGGGGTGATTATAATCCCTTTTTATCATTTCACGCAAAGTATAATCAGATTCCTCTTGCGCTCGGGCATCAGGCTCGCCCCATGAATTGGGCAAATCAGCCATCACCAATAAGCCCAATTTATCCGCCCAATACAGCTTGCGGGGCACGTCCACTTTGATGTGGGTACGCAGACCATTCAAGCCAATATTTTTGCACAATTGAATTTCATTTTTCATAAAATCATCACTTGGGAAAGTATAAAAACCCTCGGGATGATAGGATTGATCAAGCGTCAATTGGAGGTAAATCGGCTCATTATTCAAGGCAATGTAAGGATAAGCCGTATTCGGCATATTCATCACCGAAATTTTACGCATCCCGAAATACGATTTGACCACATCATCGCCAATCGAAATTTCAGCGTCATATAAAAAAGGGTCTTCCAAAGTCCATAAGCGCGGATTTATTATATTTATTTCAAAAGTGGCTTTATCCTTACCTTTTGGAATATTATTTTTTGAAACAACCACTATTTCAGGCGTTTTAATGCGGAGAGTTACTTCGGCATCCGCTTTCAATTCATTGGAGAGCGCCACTTCTACTTTTACCGTATTTTTATCAATATCGGGTGAAAAATGCAGGACATTCACGTGCGTTTGTCCCCTACCCTCCAAGTAAATCGTTTGCCATATCCCCCGCGCGTTACCGTAGCCCTGCTTACCATAAAGGGTGAAATCACGGCGTTTATCGTCCACTTTTATCACCAAATACTGAGGGGTATCGTATTTCACATTTTTTAATTCAAATGAAAATGGTGTGTAGCCCCCTTGGTGTTTTCCCAATAAAACGCCATCGAGCCAGACCGTCGTTTCCCAATCCGATGCGCCAACGGTGACGAAAACGCGCTGATTTGACCATGATTTAGGAACTGTAATCGCGCGTTTGTACCAAGCTAAATCAGCTTCGTCTTTCACGCCCGAAAGCGGTGCACCCCATGGAAAAGGCACGTTTATTTTCTTTGAAAAAGCAGCATTACCCGTTTCCCATTTTTTATTTAAACCGATATTAAGACTATCAAATTCAAAATCCCATGAGCCATTGAGATTTATCCAATTCGTGCGTTCAAAATCAGGGCGCGGATGCTCAGGCAAGGGAATTTGCTGGGCGAATACGTGTAGAGATAAGCAGAGAAGGAAAATTGTGTAGTTGGTTTTCATACGTTTCGGATTTTTGTTTTAAAATAGTTACCACCTGAAAATCGTATGAAATAACAGAAATTTATTTTATTTAAATAAAAAAATAGACAAATAGCCTCATTTTAAGCTAAATAATTACTTAGATATAGGATACCGAAAAGGCTCCCTATGCCTAAAATGAAAATTCTAATTTAACCAAATCAAAGGATTGCGAATGGGCAAATTCCTAATCACCTCCTCAGTTTGTGGATAATGTTCTAAGCGTTTCCATGTGTTCCACCAATTTTCAATGGCGAATTTTTTATAGCCAAATATCAAAAATGGATGCGCTATGGGCCATTCTTCCCAATACATCACATCTTTGGGATAAGCCCAAGTATTTTTATTTTCTACAAAAGGATACATAAACTCAACTGCTTTTTTAAGTGTGCAACCATCTTCAAGTTTAAAATCCCAAAGGTTTTCTTTTTCATCGGATAGGATATGGCAAAGGGTGGTCATCGCATCGGTATTGAACAAGGCGTAGCCATAAGGCTTTGTGCGTTTGAGCTCTAAGGGAAAACTGCCATCTTTTTCCATTTGAGTAGGCAATAAGACCGTTTTAAAGCGATTTTTACAGTAATCTATTAGCGTTTGGTTGCCCGTCAATTTGGCAAAACAGGCGACCTGCATCGTCCAACAAGTACCATGATTGTTCTTGGCTTCCCGTTCTTCAATGCCATATTGGTGCGTTGTGACCCATTCTAAATAGTGCGAAAACCAGTTTTTTATTTTATTTAAATTGTCTTTATTCACGCTTTTGGCGTTTTCCATGACCCGTACACCTTGCGCTACTTCCATCATTTGTATCATATCAATAACGCCAATGCCTCGCCCAGTTGCTTTGCCTTTTATGGCTTGTGAATAAAGTAACGAGGGGTTCATATAGGTTTTTTCATCAATAAACCAAGCGTTTAAGTGCATAAAAGCCTTTTTTACATATTTCTCATTACGTGAAATCAAATACGCCGAAGCCAATGAGCCGATAATTTGACTGAATCGAACCATCGCCCTCCTATGAGCGACAAAATTTTGAGGGTTCGTTTGCCCGTCACGTTGAATATAAGGCCCACTGGGGTCATCGGGATTTTGCCACCAATAATCACCTTCCGAAAAAAAATCGTGTACGCCCCCTGCCGACCGTTCCGAATGTTCGGCAGTAACGGTTATGGGTTTCAACGATAACGCACTATCCGCTTTGGCAATAATGGTTTTCTTTAAAACTTTACTTACTTTTTTAAATAAAACAGCGTCATTTTGCTTAGATATTTGAGCGGACAAGCCGAATGTCGAAGCAAAACAAAGATTTAAAATCAATACAAGATTTTTCATACCCCCTTGTCGCTTTTATCGCCATCACGCTTTGCGTGACAGTATTTTGATGTTAAAAATGCTTTTAAAACGTCAATTGCCCCAAATCTGATGTGTAGCTTTTAATATCAATTTCTTTTGCCAAAACATCATAATTAGGATTTGAATACTTTTTTGCAGCCGTTTTCAAGAGCCAAACTGTTTCGTCATATTCCATTTTTTTGATTTGCTTATAATCCCATTTTTTCTCTTTTTTCAAGTATGGAAGCATCCAATCCACGCATTTTTGTAGGTTTTTACCATCATTTGTTTCATATTTCCAAAGGTTGATATTCACATTTTCAGCCATTCGTGCAATTTGAAAAAAACCTGATAAATTCATATTGACATATCCCCAAGAGACAGTGCGTGCCAATTCATGGGGTTGGCTGCCGTCAGGTTTCAGTTGACTTGCAATGCGGGTTTTTGTTACGTCAATTTGCTTTTTAGCGCGTTCTGGTTTGTCTGTAAAAAGGGCATACGCAATGACTTGCACATCATAATAAGTGCCATGATTGTTGTGTTCATCGGCTTCATCTTTTCCGAGCGGACTATCTGTGAGCCATGTTAAAAAATCTGAAAACCATTTTTTCAAGGCGGTATGGTCGTCATTTGACCAATTTTTAGACCCCCTCAGTAAAATAGCCGCATCTGCAACCCGAAGCAACGCACGGGTTTCGATAATGCCAATGCCTCTGCCTGTATTGATGCCGGGGATGCCTTGACCAAAGTTCAAATTGGGATTTTGACGGGTGGCGGCGTCCAAAAACCAAGTTTTTATCAAGCGGGCAGCGTGTGCGGCGTAGCGTTCTTCTTTTGTAAAATAGTACGCCAAAGCCATTGTTTCCGCATCCTCAATGATTTTATCCATCTCTTCGGAATCGCTGATGTCGTAATATTCGGGATTGCGCTCGCCGTCTCTGCGAATATAGGGTAAACCGTTGGGTTTGGTGCTATCGGGCCACCAATAAGGTGCTTGGCTCATATAATCGTGCTTATCGCCACTGGGCGGCACTTTCCTTTTATTCATCACAGAATAGAGTTTTCCCGCTTTCAAAATTTTATCAGCCGTGCCGATGAGGTTTTTAAGAGCATTGGTTTTTAGGGCATCTTTATTTTCAATGGCTTGTTTATTTTTTAATAAAACATCGCCATTGAGCATCAGTGTTTGAGGCACTTTTTGCGCTGAGACGAGGGTGTTTAAGCCTAAAAATAAAGCAAAAAGAGCAATTTTATATAATTTTGACATGAAGTTTTATATTTTTTAATATAGCTGAAATAGGCGAATTAATTGTGAAAATATGGTGCGACCGCTCCATCAAGCTGAAAGCATGACTGAGGGGGTGCTTATTTCAAATTACGCTTACGCACCAAAGCCTCAAGGTAATAATAATCGGCATACACTATCGGTACATTGATTTCAGATTTTGATGGCAAATTCCCCGTGCTGTTTGTCAATAAAAAACCTTTATTTGTTCTCGGTGCGGCGGTGTATTTTTCCGCTACGCTTTTCATGATTTTATTGGCTGATTTTTTATACAAATTGCTTTTTGATGTCCCCATTGTACTCAACTCATACAACGCAGAGGCGACTATTGTGGCAGCCGATACATCCCGTGGCGCAGAGGCTTTATCGGGTACATTATAATCCCAATAAGGCACTAAATCGGCGGGCATGTTGGGGTTTGTTAGAATAAAATTGGCGACATTTTCAGCGTGTTGCAAATACTTTTTATCGCCTGTTTCCCGATAACACATCGTATAACCGTACAAAGCCCAAGCTTGTCCACGCGCCCAAGCCGAAGCATCGCTATATCCTTGATGCGTGTTGCGGTGTTTCACTTCTCCCGTTTTAGGGTCATAACTAATGACGTGAAAAGAGCTAAAATCGGGTCTAAAATGGTTTTTCATCGTCGTATTGGCATGACTGACCGCAACTTTGTAAAATAAGCTATCTTTTGTTTCTTTGAAAGCCCAAAACAACAATTCCAAATTCAACATATTGTCAATAATCACAGGAAATTCCCACACATCGGCGTGGTGATCCCAAGAACGAATACAGCCTACTTTTTCATTAAAACGGGTCGTCAAAGTGCGTGCAGACTGTATTAAAATATCCCGATAGTGTGCGGGCATCCCGAATTCTCGGGAAGGGGTCTTCGCCAAACGTAAGCCGTTACCAAAACTGCAATACATCTTGAAACCCATATCGTGGGTCGTGCCATTTGTCTTTTCTCCTTCAATATCGGCGGTAAACTCTTGGGCTTTTTGAAGCCATTTTTTGTCCCCCGTGAGTTCATACATATACCAAAGGTTACCGGCAAAAAAGCCACTTGTCCATGCTTTTGCGGGAGACATAATTAGCGTATCTCCTTCAGTCGATCTCGGACTTACTAATTTCGGATTAATCGCTTTGGCTTTTGCAATTTCCTCGAAAGCATAATCGAGTTGAATTTTCGCCCGTTCAATCGGCGATGAAGCAGTCTGCGCTTTAACATTGAACGCAAGAGAAATAGAGTAAAAGAATAGCAATAAGGGTATTTTAGACATCTTTTTATTAGAAATTAGCGCGTAATATAACACCATTAGTCAATGTTTTTTAAAAGACAACCATTTGTTTTGATTAAAAATGTGCTAACTGTAATCGTCGAAACTGTCGACTGTATTAAGGTGATTTGGTATTCAAAAACCCCTAAATGAGTTGGGTCGTTTTTTCTAAATATACCTAAGCGTTGGATTGGGGAGAATGACTGCCAAATGGCGTAAAATACTGCGGGGTATAAAACCCCAAAAGCCCACGCAAAACACATTGTATGGGCTTTTATACTGAGGGGGTACTAAACCCTAATTCTTCTCTTTTTTCTTTTCTTTTTTAGCTTTTTTTTCCTCTTTATTAGGTGTTTCGTCGCCCGTGCCTTCTTTTTTGGCGTTCCTTTTTTCTACATTGCTTTTATGTCTGCCACTGCCATCGGCATCATCTACAAAACCGCCTTCGGGATTTAGTTTTGCCAACACGCCTGTTAAGCGTTGACGGGCAGCAATTGCCGCTTCGTCTTTCGTATCAACGGCGACCAATGTCTCTTCAAAAGGGGCGTTACTCATGTCGAAAAGCTGATTGGTGCGGTTCAATTTCCATTTTGCTTCTCTGGCGTACCATTGATTGCCGAGCTCCATGAATATCCATTCACGCGGATTGCCTTTTTCGCCTTTTAGTTGTGGGGCAAAGCTTGTGCCGTCTAAAATCACGTTTTCGGGCAATTTGGCACCCGTCAATTCAGAAAAAGTCGGCATTAGGTCAGTTGCGTCCACCAAATCTTCCAACACTTTCGGCTTGATAACGCCTTTCCAATTCGCAATCCATGGCACTAAACTGCCACATTCGAGCATATCCCCTTTTTTACCCGACAGCTTTTTACCTTTGATTGTTGCACGAACAGCACCTTCAGCTGCTGTACCATTATCGCCCATAAAAACGATTAAAGTATTCTCTCTCAGTTTCAAGCTGTCCAATACTTTAACGAGTTTTCCGACCAATTTATCCATATAGTTGATGTTATCGGTGTACCAATCTTTGCTATCGGGCTTGCTATCAGGTGTGGGTAAAATCTCCCCATGAACGTGCGACATTGAATAATACGCAAAAAACGACTTGTCCTTATGCTTTGAAATAAAATCCACCACGTGATTGTGCATCACATCGGGCAAATATTCTTTATCGCGCAAAGGCACTTCTTTCCCATTTTCGGTATAAGATTTATTTCTAGCTTGGGTATTCCAATACTTGCCACTCGCTTGGAATCGCAAATAATCGTCAAAGCCAAAATCGGACGGTTGCAAAGGAAATTGCGACCATTTGCCCACCATTGTTGTGACATAACCCGCTGATTTCAAGACAGTTGGCGTACAAACTTCATTTGCGGGCTTCAACTCTCCAACCTTATCTTGGTTTGTCGTACCCGTCCGAAACGGATAGCGACCAGTCAATATCAAGGACCTCGAAGGACCACACAACGGCGCAGTGTAACCATGCGTAAAGCGCATACCTGTACTTGCCAATTTGTCAATATTGGGCGTCTTGAAATTATCTGCCCCATAACAGCTCACATTGCCTGTGCCTAAGTCATCTGCCAAGATGAAAATGATATTGGGCTTCGATGCTGTGCTTTTGCCCGTTTGCGCTTGTGTAGATACACATGAGAATTGAACTAAAATTGTAAAAACGATAAGATATTTCAATGATTTCATTTTAAATTTATTTTAATATTTATATTTCCATTCACGACCTGAAAGTCGTGTTATTTTTGCCAAGGCCATGGCTTTGCTTTTGTTCTCACCGCTTCTGTTTCCCATTTTTCCGCCATTTCCTTTACTTTTTGTGGATTTTGAGCCGCTAAATCCTTTGTTTCCGAAGGGTCATTGTCCATATCGTAGAGTTCCCACGCTTTTTCATCCCCCTCAGTAAAAACCCTATTTCTCTGGGTTTTTGACACCAATTTCCAATTATTTACCCGAATTGCGCGATTGCCTTCGTGTTCCCAAAAGATTAAATCCCTTTGAATCGGTTTGTTTTTAAAGGCAAGCACAAGGCTTTTGCCTTCAAACGGTTGAATAGCATTGCCGTTGAATTGTGTTGGATAGGTCACGCCTGTTATGTCAAGACACGTCGCCATGATGTCAATCAAATGCGAAGGCTGCGTTCTCAACTGCCCTTTTGCCCTAAAACCTTTTGGAAAATGCACAACTAAAGGCGAAGCAATGCCGCCTTCATGCGCCCAATGTTTGTACTCTCTAAACGGGGTGTTGCTCACATTTGCCCACTCGATACTGTAGCCTGTCCAAGTATCTGCACCGCCTGGAATTACGCCTTTCCCGCGTCTGACAAAACGACCGTCGCGGGTATAAATCACCTCTTTTTCAGGATTGATACTGTCGTAAGAATAGGGTTTCGGGATTTTCTGTTCGGCAGTCATCGGCGTTTCTTTTTTATCTGTTCCAACAGGTTCGGCACAACCGCCATTGTCGTGCATATAAAAAATAATGGTGTTTTCCAATTCGCCTTTTTGTTCCAAAGCGGTGATAATCCTCCCAATCCCTTGATCCATAATATCAATCATTGCTGCATAGACTTCCATTCTGCGGACTTGCCACTCTTTCATCGGTTCTTTTTGCCATTCGGGAATGCTAACACCGCGCTGTGTCAAGACGCATTTATCGTTGATAATGCCTAATTTTTTGAGTTTATTGAAACGCTGTTCGCGGATGGCATCCCAACCTTTGTCGTACATGCCTTTATATTTTTGCACCTCATTTTCGGGTGCATGAATGGGCCAATGTGCGGCGGTGTAAGCGACATAAAAGAAAAACGGTTTGTCTTTTGGGTTTTCTTTGATGAATTTAACCGTCGTATCGCTAATCGCATCGGTGTAATAAAAATCTTTTGACGGCGCAATAAACGTATTATCGCTAATCAAAGTCCCTGGGTCATAAAAGCTGCCCGAACCATTTAAAGTACCAAAATAGCGTTGAAAACCCCGTTGCAAGGGCCAGTTGCTTTTATCACCTTTGCTTTTCATGTTTTTGGCGATATGCCATTTGCCCGTCATATACGTTGCATAACCTGCTTGTTGAAAAACTTCTGCCATGGTTACGGCATTTTTACTCAAATCATCTTTATAACCCTCTTCAGGATAATTTTCAGACGATAAATGCCCCATACCCGCTTGATGCGGATACAAACCCGTTAGTAAACTCGCACGAGTGGGGCTGCAACGAGCCGTATTATAAAAATGTGTAAAACGCAAACCATTGGAAGCCAAGCGGTCAATATTAGGTGTTTTGATTTCAGAACCAAAACACCCAATATCTGAATAACCCATATCATCGGTGAGAATGACAAGGACGTTGGGCTTTTTTACAGGCAGGTTTTGAAGTTTTGCCCATGATAGATTAAGTAAAATACAAGCGATTAAAAAGCCAATTATACCTATTGAATATCTCATTGTCTGATTTTTTAAACCTTGAAAATGGCTAAAAATACTGAGGGGGGCTATTTTACCTGAGCATTTAAAAAAGCCAACATCTTATTGTGCATTTCTTTTGACACCTTTTTATAGGCTTTATCTTTAGCGAAATTGACCGTTTCATTCGGGTCGAGTTTATAATCATAAAGCTCGCTACCGACCAATAATTCTTCTTTATAAGGCTGATTGCTTCTGAAATTTTTCATCCAAACCGTATATCTGTATCGTTCTGTTCGGATTGAATAACCCATCATGCTCGTTGATGCCTTTTGAGCACCTGACTCGCCGTCGCCCGTGCCACCTCTTGGATATTGACTGACTGAATATTCTTTGACCTTTGCTTTTGCGTCGCACATCAAAGGAACAAGGCTTTTTCCGTCTAAAAAAGTAGGAATAGGCACGCCAGCTAAGTCGCAAAGCGTTGGAAAAATGTCCACATACTCCGTTTGAGCCGCTGTTTGAGAAGGTTTTACTGAGGAGGATGCAATAATCATAGGCGTGCGGGTGGCTTGTTCAAAATTAGAGTGTTTACACCATAAATTATGGTCGCCCAAATGCCAACCGTGGTCACCCCAAAGGATAATAATGGTATTTTTTGTCAAACCCAAGCTATCCAATGTATTTAATAAAATGCCGACTTGGGCATCGGTGTAAGAAATGGCGGCATAATAACCATGAATTAATTCCTTTTGCTTGTCAATCGGCAAGGTCAAACCCAATTCTTTTTGGTTTGTTGAAGCAATGAAAGGCGGAATATCCGTGTAAGCCCGTATTTCACCTGCATTGTGATAAGCGGCTTCCACAAAGTTCTTAGGTGTGTCTTGAAATTCAGACGTCAGCATGTCTTCTCTTTTGTACAAATCCCAATATTTTTTAGGCGCAACAAAAGGCAAATGTGGCTTAGCGATGCCGACAGCAAAAAAGAAAGGTTCTGATTTCTTACTCAATTGCGCCAGAATATCACGGGCTTGCAACGCATTTGCGCCATCGTTATAGGCATAGTCTGGCACGTCTGCGTTTTCGGTTGTGGGTTTGATTTTAGCTTGGGCGTAGTCGTTTGCATCGGCTTTGCTCATGCCTTTTTCGAGTGCTTCTTTCAAATATTTTTCACCCAAAGCGCGGGTTTCGGGCAGTTGATAGCGTCCGAAAATGGGTTCGTCATAAGTTCCGTAATATTTTTTATTTGTTTTATAATACTGCACACTCCACGACGGTTTGTCCAAGTCTTTGTCCACGCAACGAGGGTCATAGACTTTGCCGATGCCTTGTGTAGAATAGCCTTGCGTGATTAAATATTGTGGCAAACTGACAATATCGGGATTTTTGTCCCGCATACGTGTTTTCAAATCCCAAATTTTCGTGTAATCGGGGCGTTTGCCCGTCATCAAGCTTGCACGTGTAGGTCCACAAACGGCTTGTTGGCAATAGTTGCTTTTAAAAATAGTGCCCATGCGTGCCAAACGGTCAATATTGGGCGTTTTAATCATCGTGTTGCCGTAGCAACCTAAAATGGGTTTCAAATCATCAATGGCGATGAAGAGTATATTTGGTTTTGTTTGTTGGGCAAATCCTGTGTAAATATTGATGCACATTGCCAGAACCATCAATAATGGGTATTTTCGTATTGTTTTTTTCATTTTATGCTTTTTATTGAAAATACTGAGGGGGTGCTTAGGATTGAAGAGACGGGTTTCGAATTATCAAAACCCAAAACTTGTCATTTATTACTTTAGGCGTAAAACAAAAATTAATGGACTTTACTTATGGCTTTTGCACCTGCGATTTCAAATACTCCTCCATCTTAGCTTGTAAATCTTTTGAAACAGCTGCGTAATTTTTATCCTTTGCCACATTGACTTTTTCCAATGGGTCTTTTTCATAATCATACAACTCGATGGTATAAACTCTATCCGCAGAATAAGCATCTTTACTACTTCTAAAATCTCTGTTCAACCAAACGGTGTAGCGATACTTATCTGTCCGCATCGAGTAGCCCATGAGTTTACCTAATTCTGGGTCGGTTTTAACAGCATCTGATTTGGTGGCTTTCTTCAATTTACGGGGATATTGGCTCATTGAAAAGGTTTTGACCGATGCTTTTGTGTCTTGCATCAACGGTTTTAACGTTTTTCCTGCCAAATTCTGTGGAATGGGCAAGTCTGCCAAATCACATAAAGTTGGGAAAACATCTACAAATTCGGTCAATGAATTTGATGTTTGTCCATCTTTCAAATCTTTCATATTCGGTGCAGCAAAAATCAAAGGCGCCCGGGTAGATTGTTCGTAATTTGTGTGTTTACCCCACATATCGTGGTCGCCTAAGTGCCAACCGTGGTCGCCCCAAAGGACAATAACCGTATTATTTAAAGTGCCCAAACTATCTAACGTATTGAGTAAAATGCCCACTTGTGCATCTGTGTATGAAATAGCGGCATAGTAAGCGTGTATCAATTCCTTTTGTTTCTCAGTTTTCAAACCTATTCTATTCAACTTATCTGTAATCGTGGCGGCGGCAGCGATGTCTGAATAGTTTTTTAACTCCCCCGAACTTTCATAGGCAAAATCAAGACTGTTTTTAGCATGTTCTTGAAATTCAGCCAAAGGCATATCCTCTCTTTTGTATAAATCCCAGTATTTTTTAGGGGAAACGAAAGGCAAATGCGGTTTTTTGAAACCCACTGCCATAAAATAAGGCTTATTAGACTTTGAAAAAGCTATCAATTGTTTTTTAGCAATCAAAGCGTCCACACCATCTTCGTAGGCATTATCGGGTAAATCCAGACATTCAGAAGCAGGACCTCTTTGACCTTTTCCACCTTCGTCATCATCTTTTTCTTTTTCTATTTTAGCTCTTTCATCTTTTGTAGCAGTTGTTGCGGCTAATTCTTTCGCTTTTAATTCAGGCGATTGATAATGTTTCTGAACAGGCTCTCCATTCGCATAGTCCGAAGCTTTAGCTTTGTAATAAGGAACAGTCCAAGAGGGTTTATCATTCTGTTTGTCCACACAACTGGGGTGGTAAATCTTACCAACGCCCGATGTCGCATAACCTTGACTGATAAAATACTGAGGGATGGTGACAATATTGGGATTCATATCCCGCATTTTGGTTTTCAAATCCCAAATTTTCGTGTAATCGGGGCGCATACCAGTCATAATACTTGCCCTCGTGGGTCCACAAACGGCTTGTTGGCAATAGTTGCTGCCAAAAACAGTACCCATACGAGCCAACCGGTCAATATTGGGTGTCTTTATCATTTTATTCCCATAGCAACCCAAAATGGGTTTCAAATCATCAATGGCAATAAAAAGTACATTGGGTTTAGAAGTTTGCTGGGCTGAAAGAGGTAATCGAAATGAGAGGAAAAATAAAAGGAAAAAAAAGAGTAAATTTTTCATATTTTTTATTAAAAAATTAGAAGATACATTTATTTTAAAACATTGATATTCAATATTTTAGACTGAAATACAGGCAAAAAGTTTAATCGTTTTTTTAATAAATTTCTAAAAGAATACCCCATCAGTTTTTCTCAAATTTTGAATCATTTAAAGAGCTCTTGGGTTCTTAAAATTTATAATTTGGCGCTCAAAATTCGAA
>JANPHO010000645.1:0-52371 GCA_031424515.1 Saprospiraceae bacterium | reverse complement strand
TATCAGTTGGGAAAGTCATTTGATTGGCGGTTTTGTGGGCATATTCGTTGCTTATTTTTTTAAAGAGGAAATGGAAGAAGATGAAAAAGAAGAGCACCACTATGCCGATGAGGAACAAAACTTCTATTTTGAAAGAGATGTTTTTGATAAAACTATTGAACAACGCCACCTTGAACAACTTGAGCAAGAGAGGCTCAGACAATTAGAAGCAGAAGAACGCCGCCGCCAACAATTCCCTTATTCCAACGGATGGTTTTCTAACGATACTTTCTCTTAAACCAATTAAAAGCATAAAAAAGGGTAAATTCAAGGTAAATGCCTTGAATTTGCTCTTTTTTTATATTTTTGAAAAATGAAAAAACAGACTTATTGGGAAGATGTATTTGCGGTAACTAAACTCGTACCCCGCGGTCGTGTGACTACTTACGGAGCGATTGCTGATTACCTACGATTGGGCTCTCCTCGGATGGTCGGATGGGCTTTAAACCATGTTCATGGTGAATACGATGTGCCCGCTCAAAGAGTTGTGAATAGAAATGGCGAACTTTCTGGAAGAAATCATTTTGCTACGCCTACCCTCATGGCTGAGTTGCTCATTACTGAGGGGGTAAATGTGGTGGATAATAAAGTCCAAAATTTTAAAGACGTGTTTTGGCATCCTTTGGCTGATTTGGCGGAAGATGCAGATTTGGACAAATAAAAACTGTATTTTACTATTCTACAATGCTTTGACACAATTCTATTAAAACCCCATTAGTGCCTTTTGGATGTAAAAAACAGACTATTTTATTGTCGGCCCCGCGCTTTGGTTCAGCATTAAGTAGTGTGAAACCTTCCGATTCAAGGCGTTTCATTTCAGCTCGAATATCCTCTACTTCAAAAGCAATGTGATGTATGCCCTCACCTCGTTTTTCAATAAACTTAGCGATGGGGCTATCGGCTTTAGTGGCTTCAAGCAGTTCGATTTTAGAGTCCCCAATTTGGAAAAATGACGTCAAAACACCTTCAGAAGCTACTTCTTCGATTTTATACTGAGGGGTACCCAATAATTTTTCAAAGATGAGATTGCTCGCTTCTAAGTTTTTTACTGCTATCCCTAAATGCTCTATTTTTAACATTTGTAATAAATTGATTTTAAATCACTTGTACCGATTTTAAATAAAAACAGCGTATTCAAAATATCTGTTTCAAAAGTCGAGGATTCATGAATTGGGTTTTATTTTAACGGCAACAAAAATACACGATTGATTTTTAAAAATGCGGAGATACTAAATATTTATATTTTTGTGCTTCAAAAATTGAAAGTAGGCATTTAAAAATAATCGACAATTTCTGTCGGGCTTAAAATTACAGAGAATAAGGAGCGCAGCGAAGAATTTTCTGTAATTTTGAGAGCCGACTTAAAAAAGAAATTGTCGGTTATTTTAGCCCAACTACTAAAGACTACAGATTAACGCGCAGTTTTTATGAAAAAAACGTATTTCGTTTCTGATTTTCATTTGGGGATAGATGCCCGCTTAACGAGCCTTGAGCGTGAGCGGGCAATATGTAGATGGCTCGATTTTGTGAAACAGGATGCAGAGGCTATTTATTTAGTGGGTGACGTTTTTGACTATTGGTTTGAGTATAAATCGGTAATTCCTAAAGGATTTAGCCGAATTTTGGGTAAATTATCAGAATTGAGAGACGCGGGGATTCCGATATTTTTTTTTACGGGTAATCATGATATGTGGATGTTTCGTTACTTTGAAACTGAAATGGGCATTCCTATCTACCGACAGCCAATTGTGAAAGAGATTCATGGTAAAACTTTTTTTATCGGGCACGGTGATGGCTTAGGGCCCGGCGACCATGGTTACAAATTTATTAAAAAAATATTCGCTAATCCCATTTGCCAATGGCTTTTTGCCCGATTACACCCTAACTTTGGACTCGGTTTGATGCATTTTTTTTCGGGTAAAAGTAGGGATTCGCAAGACCCTTCAGTAGAAATGCAGTTTTTAGGAGAAGAAAAAGAATGGCTGGTAGTTTATTCTAATAAAAAAGTAGAGGAAGTACCTGCCGATTTTTTCATATTTGGGCACCGTCACTTACCTATTGATTGGATGCTAAAAAACGGAAAAAGTCGTTATATAAACTTAGGCGAATGGCTTTTTGCTAATACCTACGCCGTATTTGATGGAAAGAATATTTTAATAAAAACTTTTGAAAATGAACATGTCACGATTCACACAAATCATTAAACACTCTCTATTTATCTTTTTGCTCTTCATTTTATTTACCCCCTCAGTATCCGCGCAAAGTTGGAAGCTGTATAAGAAGAATGATGCCTTAGATTGTCGTTTTTTTGCCACTGACAATCTCCACAATATTTATATCATCACTCCTAAAAGTGAGATACTGAAATATAATGAAGATGGGTCTTTTGAAGCCCGTTTTGCAAGTTTAAAAATGGGAAAAATGGGGCATTTTGATGCCATGAACCCTTTTAAATTACTGGTCTATTATCCTGATTTTCAAACTATTCAGCTTTTGGATAGAGAATTAAATTCATTGGGTTCTTTTAATTTATTGGATAGAGGAGTAGCTCGCGTGGGCGCTGTGGCTATGTCTGATGATGGGAAAATATGGATTTATGATGCTGGTACTAATAAAATTATGACCATTTCAGGTACTGAAAAAGCTCAGCAAGTGCAAGGCAGTATCGTTCCCTTTGCAGGCAGTACGCCGACGCAAATGATATTTAGAAGCAATAATCTATATGCAAATGTGCCTGAAAAAGGGATTTACATGTTCGATAGGTTTGGAAAATACCTGAAACTTTTAAATATTAAAAATGCCTCTTATTTTCAAGTATTTGGGAATGAGTTGCTGTATAATCAGCTGGGTAAAATGTATATTTTTAACCTTCAGACTTTAAAATCATCGGAAATGAAAATGCCCGAAGGAGTAAAAGGTTCAGAGCCTTTACGCCTTGAGAAAAACTGGCTTTTTGTGCAACAGGGCAGAACCATTGTCATTTATGAAGATAAGTAAGGCGTAATACAAAAAATAATCTACCCAATTTAGTCATTCTATTTCCTTTACTCCGCGTTAAGTTCTTCTTAAATAATCCATTATTTCTCGAAAAATTTGCCTTGATTAAAGAAAAGATAATAACCAACTTGGGTATATTATTTTTTGTATTACGCCTAAAGTGAAAATCCAGTTTCGCACGTTTTAAAACATACTCTTAATTGCGGAACTGGAGTTCCGCGCTACAATAGGCAACCATATTTATGAAAATTTTAAGTTATAACACCAACGGCATTCGTTCAGCACTGAACAAAGGGCTTTTAGATTTTATTGAAAAAGGCGGATTTGATATAGTCTGCATTCAAGAGACAAAAGCACAGCTTGATCAAGTAGATACTGAGGGGTTCGATAAATTAGGCTATCACCACTACTGGCATTCTGCGGAAAAGAAAGGATACAGTGGAGTAGCTACTTTTAGTAAAATAAAACCCACTAATGTAGTTGAAGGCGTGGATATGCTGCATTACGATAGAGAAGGGCGCGTGTTGAGAACTGATTTTGGGGATTGGACTCTTTTGAATATCTATTTTCCTTCTGGCACCAGTGGAGACGAACGCCAAGGAGTGAAAATGGAGTTTTTAAAAGATATTCATTCTTGGATCGAGAATTTGAAAAAAGACCGTCCAAAATTGATTGTTTTGGGCGATTATAATATTGCTCATACCGAATTGGATATTCACAATCCGAAAGGCAATGTAAAAACGAGCGGCTTTTTACCCGAGGAGCGTGCTTGGATGACGCAATGGTTTGCAAGCGGTTTTACAGATGCTTTCAGATACAAACACCCGGATATGAAAGAGTATTCTTGGTGGTCGGTCAGATTCAATTCAAGGGCACAAAACAAAGGCTGGCGCATTGATTATCAATCAGTTACAGATAACTTAAAGGATAAAATTGTGGATTGTCGGCAATTAACGGACATTGTTCACTCTGACCACTGCCCTGTTTTATTGGAGATTGATATATGAGTTGTTATATTGCTAAATTGTTGGATTGTTTTACCCATTAGGTGAACAATCTAACAATTTAGCAAGACAAAAATCACTTCAAGCTCTTCAAAAGTTCCTCGGCCTCGGTGTAGGCTTCTTCATTCTTTTTAGCGATATCAATAGCATTTTGGGCAGATTTTATAGCTTTAGATTTTTTATCAAGCCCTTGGTAAATATTAGCCAAAGTGAGGTTATTGAAATACGAATTATCCAATTTTACTGATTTTTTTGACCAATCTAACGCTTTTTTAAGCAATTTTTTATCTCCAATTTGCTCAAAAAACGTAGTGGCTGCTTCACTCAATTCTTCCGCTGATTTATTGTACTTTTTAAAATAAACAATGGCTGCATCAGCATATTTCTCACGGTCGCCTTTCATTCTGAAATAGCTCATGCGGTATTTTTTCGCAGTTTGGTCTGCTGTAGTCGGATACACTTTTTGAATAATCGAATCAGCAAAGCTGAGGCTTGGTAGATTTTTTTCATTAAAAAGACAGTCACTCACCAATCCTTGAATTTTTATATCTATTTCAGATGCGCTATATTTATTTTCAAATACTTTTTTATTTTTTATGAGATAATCAAAAAAATTTGAATCGACCCCCTCAGTAAAACGGTAAATAAAATCCAAATTTTCGGGTGTGTTCCAATCTGATTGCGTTGTTAAATAATCCTCAGCTACCTTAATGCGCCGTTTGTCATAAGCAGCAGCCAATTTGAGGGCATATTCTTTTAAAAAAGCCGCGTCTTTACTGCCATTTTCATATTTTGTCGTCCACGCACCAAGGCTTTTATCTGAATCAAGAGCCGTTTTACCTAAATCAATAAACCCCTTGGCATCAAAATAACCAACTGCTTTATGAATAAGCTGACCGTTTCCATCTAAAAAAAGCAGGGTCGGGAAAGCAGAAACATCGTACCTTTTCATTAGCCCAATGCCATCGCCTTTTTCCATATCCATTTTCAAATTAATGAATTGGGAATTGTACAATTTAGCAACATCGGCATCAGGAAATACATTTTTCGACATCATTTTGCATGGCCCACACCAAGTGGTGTAAGCATCCATGAAAATAATTTTCTTTTCTTTTTGAGCTTTTTCCAAAGCCTCTTTAAAGTTTTCATGGATAAATTTGATGCCTTCGCTTGAAGCACCTTGCGCATTTGCTGCGCTAAAAGGTAATAGAAAGAGTATGAATAATCTGAAAAAAGCCATCCGAAATATGAGTTTAATTAAAAAACCTATGAGAATACTGTAACTCTCATAGGTTTTGTATGAAAAGTTATAAATTAAATTAGCTTTTCTGCTTAATTTGGTCAATGAGTTGCTCAGTAGCAGGTACATAATTAGGCGCCGTTTCTTTAGCTATTTGTAATGCTTTTTCAGCTGCCGTAAGCGCATCTTTCTTTTTCCCATTGCGCATAAGCGTGTGCGCGTACCAGTAATAATACTCACTAATTCCTCCGTTTTCAGCTGCTTTTTTGAAATATTTTTCAGCATCTCCCAAAGCTGTTTTATCGTAAGGGAAAGCATCAATCATTTGCTTAGCCGTGGCGAAGAGCATGCGTGCATCATTTTTACCCTCTTTTTTTAGAATAGTTTCACATATTTTACAATAATCTTTGGCATTGCCAGATGCTTTGAAAAATTTCAAATCTGCATCAATTGCAAATAACTCAGCTTTTTCGGGTACATGCGCTTTCATTTTATCCTTTGCTTCTTTGTAGAGTTCAGGATTTTTGAATTCAATGGCATTCGATAAGGTTTTTTCACAAGCATCTTGAATTTTTTCTTTCACTTGACGCTCAGTGAATAAAGGTATAATGGCTGCTTTATTTTTAATGAGTAAATCAAAAACCTTAGAATCAGCTTGAGTTGTCCCTTCAAAAATAATTTTCAAGGTATTTGCGTTAGCCATATCCGCTTTTTGCAAATATTCGTTCACTATTTTCAAGCTTGGCTTACCTGCGCGATTGAGTGCTCTGACATAGTTGATAATCAACTCAGGGTCACGCTTACCTTCGTTGTATGCTTTTTCAAATTCTTTAGAATTATCCACTTTCCCAGAAGCGGTACGACCCAAAGCAATTAATTGGTCATTGCCTTGACCTCCTACGCCTTTGTGAACAAGTTCTCCTTTTCCATTAATGAACAGTAAAGTTGGATATGCCGTGACATCAAATTTGCGTTGTAAACCCGGACCCTCTCCTTTCTCCATGTCCATTTTTACATTGACAAAATTGTCATTGAAAAACTTTCCTACTTTTTCATCTTTGAATGTAGTAGCTGCCATTTTTTTACAGGGTCCACACCACTCCGCATAAGCATCCATAAAGACCAATTTATTCTCTTTTTGTGCTTTTTCTACTGCTTCGGCATAAGTACCGTGGAAAAACTCGATACCTTGAGCTTGAATAAAATAACTGCTCAGGAGCAGGGATAAAATAGAAAGCAATTTTTTCATTTTACGATTATGAGTTGCAGTTTTTGAATCTGCCTTTAAAATTTTAATAGAATTTGAATTATGATTTGGTTTCGACTGAAATATTTTCAATATTTAGTTTTTTATTAAATATTTTGAAGTCTTATATTTTTCAAGGAAATCAGGGTATTCATTGCCGGAAAGCATTGCACCAGACAGGCATAGTTTTTCAAGGTCTTCTTTACTGCCGTGAAAAACATTTAAATCCAAATATCCATCTACCCCCCTCAGTGTTCCACGATTGCCGTACTGCCAAAACGTCCATTGAACGCTACCCAAGCGAGGTGCATCTCCGCCGTATTTCGCAATCCAGATGGGGTATTTATCAAATTCTCCTGCAATGAATTGATTATAAAATTTATAATGAGTGTAAATAATCGGACGGATACTGTATTCCATTTCGACTAAATACAGCCATGTTTTGATATTATTAATCACTTCTTCACGCGATAAACCCTCATCAACTTCCACATCCAGAACAGGGGGCAAATCACCATATTGCATATCCATAACATTCATGAAATTTCGGGCTTGTTCCTCAGCTGGTATGCTTGGGCGCAGGAAATGGTATGCGCCACGCTTAATCCCGACTCGTCTCATCTCTTGCCAATTTTCACAATATTTTTTATCCAGATGCTGACGACCTTCGGTAGCTTTTACAAATGCAAATGAAATGCCTTGATTGGCTATCGAATCCCAATTTATTTTGGATTGATAATGTGAAATATCGATTCCGTGCACCTCATAACCAGCCATGCGCTCCGTATCAGACTCACATCCGAGAAGCGTAACAATTAGTATGGATAATATGACGGTAAAACGATTCATTTCAATTCCAAAGTTATGAATTTTTTAGCATTAATGCAGTTGAGAAAAAATTTTACTACTTCTAATATAAACGATTGAAATACATAAATCGTTTATTAACCCCAGTATTATAATAATAGGCAAAAACTAAACCAGTGTTAAAATGGTTTTAAAACTAAAATCCATAACTTTGCAATATGCTCTCACAACGACAACTTTTTTTGCGGCATGTTGCCCAAACGTCTGCATTTCCGCTCATGATTGAGATAGAACGTGCAGAAGGCATGTATTTATATGATTCTGATGGCAATCGCTACATGGATTTAATCGCGGGAATAGGCCCCTCAGTATTGGGACACCGACACCCCTCAGTATTGCAAGCCATTGAAAATCAATTAGATAAATATTTACATACACTCGTTTATGGCGAATTTGTACTTTCCCCACAGGTACAATTAGCAACTCTTTTATCACAAAATCTTCCCGATTCACTCGATTCCGTCTATTTTACCAACTCTGGCACTGAAGCTACTGAGGGGTCTATGAAATTAGCTAAAAGATTTACTGGGCGCACTGAATTTATATCCATGTTCAATGCCTATCATGGCAGTACGCAAGGTGCTATGTCGTTGAATTCTGACACATATTTTACTCAAGCATTTCGTCCATTATTGCCTGATATTCGATACATAAACTTTAATAATAAAGCTGATTTATTAAAAATTACAGAAAAAACTGCAGCTGTTTTTGTAGAAACCGTTCAAGGAGAAGCTGGAATTATGCCTTCTACTGAGGGGTATCTGAAAGCACTTCGTCAACGCTGTACTGAAACTGGCACATTGCTCATTCTCGACGAAATACAAGCAGGAATGGGCAGAACTGGCACTTTATGGGGTTTCGAGCACTATGATATTGTACCCGACATTTTACTTTTAGCAAAAGGCTTAGGCGGCGGTATGCCTATTGGTGCTTTTATCGCTTCTAAAAAAATAATGCTTACGTTGACTGATGACCCTATTTTGGGACATATTACTACCTTTGGAGGACATCCTGTATCTTGTGCAGCAGGTTTGGCTACTTTGAAAACTTTAGTAGAAACGGATTTGATTGCTCAAGCTGAAAAGAAAGGGAACTTATTTAAAAAATTACTTGTTCACCCTCAAATCAAAGCAGTGCGACAAATAGGTTTGTGGTTGGCAGTAGAATTAGATAATTTTGATATTTTACAAGAAGTTATTCAAAATTGCTTAAAAAATGGGCTTTTAACTGATTGGTTTTTATTTAATAATCGCAGTCTCAGAATTGCACCACCACTTATTATTACCGAAAACGAAATAAAATGGGCTTGTGAAACTATTTTAAAAGCACTTGATGAAATAGACATTAGATATTGTCTCAAAGAAATATGATAAAAGGAACAGTCATAAAATCAACGGGAAGTTGGTACCATGTCCGCCGAAGTGATAATGCACAAACGGTTCAATGCCGCATTGTGGGTAAATTCCGTTTGGAAAATATGAACCTCACTAATCCTGTGGCAGTGGGCGATCTCGTAGAATTTGTATTGGAAGCAGAGGAGAATGGTATGATAAAAAAAATTCATACTCGTGAGAATTATGTTGCTCGTCAATCACCACGCAATAGGCATGACGTACATCTTTTGGCAACGAATATTGACCAAGCGATGCTGTTTGTCACCATCGTAGAGCCGCATTTGAAACAAGGATTTATAGATCGTTTTTTATTGATGACCGAGCCACAGGATATTCACACTATCATGGTTTTTAATAAAAGTGACCTATACGATGAAGATGCTCGCAGCCTTTTTAATGAAATGAAAGAGATTTATGAAAAAATTGGCTATGATGTACTTCTGATTTCGGCAGTAACGGGTGAAGGGTTAGAGAACATGAAGGACTTTTTAAAAGACAAAATCACGATGGTAAGTGGTCAATCAGGTGTCGGAAAATCCAGCGCTGTGAACTCCATTCAATCTCAATTGATATTAAAAACGGGGGAAATATCGGATTATAGCGGCAAAGGGCAACATACAACCACTTTCGCGGAAATGCATCCCTTGGATTTTGGCGGTTATTTGATTGATACGCCCGGTATTAAAACGTTGACTTTCAATAATTTAGAGCCTATGCAAGTGGCTCATAATTTCAGAGAGTTTTTTGAAATAAGTGATAGGTGTAAGTTTAAAAGCTCATGTATGCACCGTAATGAGCCCAATTGTGCCGTAAAAGCCGCTCTTACTGAGGGGGGTATTTCAGAAATGCGTTACCAAAACTATCTCCAAATATTGGAAGAAGTGGAAGATATAAACTATTGGGAAAGGCATAAAGAGATGTAACTTTTACAGAAAATAACCATAAAATACCCAAATAAACACTAAATAAGTAGTTAGGCTAAAATAACCGACAATTTCTTTTCTGAGTCGGCTCTCAAAATAATAGAAAATTCTACGCTGCGCTCCGTATTTTCTATTATTTTAAGCCCGACAGAAATTGTCGGTTATTTTTAAACGCTTATTTTAGAAGGATTATAAAAACTCTTTTATCTTCGTCGCTACACAATGATGGATTTCGTGTTCACATAATTCGTCGTTTTAGTATTTGGGCTAAAATAACCGACATTTTCTTTTTGAGTCGGCTCTTAAAATTGTAGAAAACACTCCGCTCCGCTTCGTATTTTCTACAATTTTAAGCCAGACAGAAAATGTCAACTATTTTTAAACGCCTGCTTGTCTTATGGCATTTTTTAAATTTGGAAAATCAACATCAGATAAAACAACCGATGAGGAGTTGGTTGAGCGTATCTTGAAGGGCGAACTGCAATGGCAGGAATTGCTCTACGACCGCTATTCTGTCAAAATATTCCATAAATGCCTCAGCCTCATCAAAGACCGCGAAGCTGCCAAAGACTGTACTCATGATATTATGGTGAAAATATTCATGAAACTCGGCGATTTTAAAGGGAAAGCAGCCTTTTCGCTTTGGGTACACTCCATCACTTACAATTTTTGCATGGATTACTTGAGTAAGCAAAAACGCTTGGATTTTAGTGATTACTCCGAATATGAATACGAATCCGTTGCGAGCGATGACGAAGCGCTGGAAAGTAAACTTTTACAAGACCTCAAGCTCACACAGCTTGAAATCGTATTTGAGCAACTCAATCCTGATGAAAAGATCATTTTGATGATGCGCTACCAAGATGGTATGAGCGTCAAAGACATATCTGATACCTTAAAAGTAGGTGAATCGGCAGTAAAAATGCGCCTAAAACGAAGCCGTGACCATTTAGCGGAGTTAATAACGGCACTTGAAAAAAAACAGAAATAAATATACCCCCTCAGTAATTAGGGTTTTCAAACTTTAAAAATGGTGTTCAAATGGAAAATCAAGAGAAAAATTTAGCAAACTTGTTTCAGCAAATGGGAAATAAAACGACCCATGAGCAAACACCCGATTTGAGGCTCAAAGATGCGGTCTTTAGCACTATCGATGCTACGGCTTTGGTAGCGGATATTGTCGATTTATTCACGTTTAAGTTTGTTCAAGCCCAATCCGAAGTAGTTGATTCACTGCCTGGAAATGAATATGGTAACGAAAAAGATAAGCTTTTTAAATATCTCGATAAAAAGTTTAAAGAAAGCGATAGACTAAATAAAGAAGAATAATTGTCTTTTGAAAAGAATTAAAAGAACCAATAAAGTGACATTTTAAAATACTAAAAGTCTTTTTATTACATTTATAAAATATTAAAAATGAACGGCTTAGAAAGATTATGGAATTTATTTTTAGAATCCTTGCGGGTTTTTGGCGAAAAATTTATGGAGACTATTCCAAGTCTTCTGGGGGCAATTATTGTCATACTTGTAGCGTGGCTATTGGCTCGAATTATTTCGGCAGGTTTTGAAAAACTTTTAAAGACTGTAAAATTTGACCAGTTTGCGGAGCGCATGAAACTGACCTCATTTCTAAGCCAAATGGGTATTCAGATGTCGCCGAGTGCTTTGATTGGGCGTTTTATCTACTGGATTTTTGTCCTACTCATCATCGCTTCAGCTGCAGAAACCTTGAATTGGACAGCAGTTTCGTATCAAATTCAGCGTTTTTTAGATTATCTTCCTAATCTCGTTACGGCTGTTCTCATTTTTATAGTGGGTGCTTATTTAGCTTCACTTGTACGGGATTTTGTGAGGAGTTCGACAGCTTCATTAGGCATTAGTACTGGGCGGATACTGAGCTCTGTTATTTATTACCTACTATTTGTGATGGTCATCTTGACAGCTATGGATCAGGCGAAGATTGATACCCGCATCCTTTCCACCAATTTACTCATTATTATTGGTGCTATCATGCTATCCGCAGCGATTTCTTATGGCTATGCTTCGCGTGAAGTTTTATCCAATATTTTAGCGGGTTTTTTCAATAAAAGGACTTTTCAGAAAGGTATGATGATAGAGATAGATGGCATTCGCGGAGTAATTGTTGAAATGACCAATATTGCTGTCACTCTCCAAATCAACGATACTGAACGCATCGTTATCCCGTCGCACCAGCTCATTTCAAGTAAAGTGAAAATTATAAAAGAGGATTAAAAGATAAATTCTAAGTTGTTGCATACGCCATTTATGCCTTAAAAAACGTTGATTTCAAGGTATAAATGGCGTTTTTTATTACCTTTTTTACAGGTAAAATAAAAAACATCCCGTAGCGTGAGCATCGGGATGTCGCATCAAAAAAACAGCAGGATATTAAAACGAGAGAATAATCTCTTAATAGTTTAACCTTAGAATTGACTAATTCTACGAATCACTTTAAAGAGTTTAGTGTATTCATTGGCTTCTTCAATGAATGGATCATACTCTAAATAATTCGCCGAAATAAGCTTGAGCTGGGTAACTCTACCAGCACGATTTTTAATAACTTGTACATATTTTATCCAAACATTTCCATTTGAACGCACGGCATAGATTTCATTATCCTTGATATCTTGGAGGCTACCTACCTCTCTACAAATAACAATATCTCCGTTACTGATAATAGGTTCCATTGAGTTACCACTAATAGGAAAAGCAACTAAATTACCACCTGATATGCCTGGAATTGCGAATGAGCTGCTACTCTCACGCGTAAAGCTTCCTGCATCCACAGCAGTTCCTGCAAAGGCTTCGACACTGGTGAATAGTATATTACCACCTTTTGACTCACCAGTCATAAATAGATTGTAAAGCTTGCTTTCGGGAGTATCATTAACAAAAGGAGAGCCTACACCATCTATAACGTATTCCTCATTGACACCGTAGGAGCGACAAAATGATCTCGCTTGACCATAATCAATGACGCGTTTACTTCCACCATCGAGGTATGCTCGGATAATATGTCCGTAGCTTTTATTTCCAAGTACTTTTTCAGCCACATCACCAACCCCTTTTCCATTGCGGTCATTTTTGACGATGGTGCCACGCTCTTCGAGCATTTTAAAAACTTTTATAAATCTTTCGTTGAGTACGACCCTGTCTTCGCGTATCATAGTGATTCACATTTGTTGGGTTAAGAAAATTGTTTCAAACCTTTGATGAATTTGCTTTTTAAACATTTCCAACATTTAATGGTTCAAAATTAAAACAATTATTTTTTATAAACAAATTTTTTCATAAAAAAATTACCTTTTGTTTGAAATAATTTAAAACAAAAAAAATAACCCCTTGATTATTAAGGCTTTATACTGAGGGGTATATTTTAATTTTAAACAATTGTTGAAAGTTTTCTGTTGGTTTTTAAATAATCCAAAAATGATGACAATAAAAAAAATGGCAATAAAACGGTCTTTTATTTAAGAATAGGCTACTTTTTTGTTTTTTTACGTCAAAATATTATTTTTAAAATCAAAAAAAGAAAACATGAAAAATAGAATATTAATTGCCTCATTTTTTTTATTCATTGCTTCATTTGCTCAAGCGCAAGATATTATCACAAAAGCAGATGGCACGGCTATAAAAGGTAAAGTTATTTCTTTTCAAAATAATCGCTTAGTGGTGCTGCAAGAAGATGAAACCGAAATTTCTCTCTCACGCAAGGCAGTAGTCTCTATTATATTTGATTATCCTACTACCGATGCAGCCACACCTAAAGCTGAAATGAAACAAAAAGCTGTTACAGAATCGACAAAGGAAATAACAGCAAAAGCTATTGAACAGCCCAAAGTGGAAGCGCCTTTACTGATTAAGGCGCCTGCCGTGGTTGCTGCGCCTAAAAATGTTATCGAAAGCCCTGGCGATGTAAGTGGATTGGATATGCGGACATTGATTTCAGCTCCAGCTTTAAAACAAGGAGCCATAGGTGCAGGAAGAATAGCAGTAAATATATGCTTAAATTCTGACGGGCAAGTAATTACTGCAAAATTCAAAGCAGCGGGTTCTACTTCCCTCGATGCTGATTTGATAAGCCTGGCAGTACAAAATGCAAAGGAGTTTAAATTTTCTAAAGGTGAGGCTAATGAATGTGGAACTATCACTTATAGGTTCAATCTGGATTAATCATCCATTAATGATAACTTTTTCATTTAAAAACGGTTACATACTGAGGGGTGTAACCGTTTTCATTTTTGAATAGTTTAGTGTATCTTTGCTCAAAATTTTAAAGATTATTTAATGTTTCAAAAATACGATGTCATAGTAGTCGGTGCGGGTCATGCGGGATGCGAAGCCGCTGTAGCAGCAGCCAATATGGGTTCAAAGGTACTATTAGCGACAATGAATATGCAGATGATTGGTCAAATGTCGTGCAATCCAGCGATGGGCGGCGTGGCAAAAGGCCAAATAGTGCGTGAAGTGGATGCTTTAGGCGGTTTTTCAGGTATTGTCACCGACCACACCATGATTCAATTCCGTATGCTTAATCGCTCAAAAGGGCCCGCTATGTGGAGTCCTCGCGCGCAAAGCGATAGAATGTTGTTTGCCCATAAATGGCGCATGATGCTTGAATCTCATCCGAATATTGATTTTTGGCAAGAGATGGTGAGCGGATTAATAATAAAAGATAATCGTGTAAAAGGTATACGAACGGCTTTGGGCATCGAGATTGAATCCGATGCAGTGGTATTGACCAATGGTACATTTTTAAATGGATTGATTCATATCGGTGAAAAACAATTTGGAGGCGGTCGCGCAGGCGAATCGGCAGCAAAAGGTATCACGGAGCAGTTGGTGGAGTTGGGTTTTGAAGCAGGTCGTATGAAAACAGGAACACCGCCCCGCGTGGACGGTCGCTCATTGAACTATGACCGTATGGAAGTGCAAGATGGTGACGAAGACCCTCAACGCTTTTCTTTTTTGGAAACGCCTAAGTTAAAAAACCAACGCCCGTGTCATATCACCTACACTAACGATACGGTGCATGAAATACTTAAAACGGGCTTTGAAAAATCTCCGATGTTTAATGGGCGGATTCAAGGTTTAGGCCCCCGTTATTGCCCTTCAATTGAAGATAAAATCAATCGTTTTGCCGATAAAGACCGTCATCAGTTATTCGTTGAGCCAGAAGGTTGGGAGACTGTGGAAATTTACATCAACGGCTTTTCATCGTCATTACCCGAAGATGTTCAATATAAGGCTTTGACGCATATTCCTGGATTTGAAAATGTTAAAATGTTCCGCCCGGGTTATGCTATTGAATATGATTATTTCCCACCGATGCAATTGGAGTTATCTTTAGAGACTCGTTTGGTTAAAAATCTATTTTTTGCGGGTCAAATAAATGGCACTACAGGCTACGAAGAAGCAGCTTGTCAAGGTTTAATGGCGGGCATTAATGCACATTTGGCTATTAAAGAAGAAGCACCTTTTATTTTAAAACGGTCAGATGCCTATATCGGCGTTTTAATAGATGACTTGATTACGAAAGGGACTGAAGAGCCTTATCGAATGTTCACGAGCCGTGCTGAATACCGTATTTTATTGCGTCAAGATAATGCGGATGTTCGTTTGTCACCAATTGCTGAAAAAATAGGGATGCATAATATGGATAAGCGCATTGAGCGCGTGAATACGAAAGTAGCCGGTGAAAAAGCAATTGAAACGTTCATGAAAGAAATGTCCGTAGGTACTGATGCTATCAATGGTTTTTTAGAAGCAAATGGCTCTCCTGCGGTTGACCAAAGAGTGAAATTGCATAAAATATTGCTTCGTCCATCCGTCAATACTGAGGGGTTACGCAAAGCTGTACCTCAACTGGATGAATTTTTGAAACAATATGATAATGAAACCATTGAGGGTGCAGAAATCACAATGAAATATGAAAGCTATATCGTGAAAGAAAAAGATATGGCCGATAAAATGCACCGTCTGGAAGATATGCAATTGGGCGACCATTTTGACTATCATAAAATGCCTTCACTTTCGATGGAAGCTCGCACAAAGTTAACAAAAGTAAAACCGCGAACTTTGGGTCAAGCCAGCCGTATTTCGGGCGTTTCACCATCAGATATATCTGTTTTATTGATTCATGCAGGCAGATAATGTGATTATGATGTTTGGAATTTAAATTTTAAAAAAGCAATAAATAGGTAGATAATACCCGTTTTCATAAAAAAGCTTTAATACCCCTCAGTATTAGAGCTTTTTTCGTATTTTTAAGCACAAAATTATACAATGGGAAAACACAATGAATTGGGTTTGCAGGGTGAAAACATGGCTGTTGCTTATCTTGTAGATAAAGGGTTCGAAATATTGGAACGAAATTGGCGATTCCGTAGAGCAGAGTTAGATATTATTGCAATGGAAGATAAAACACTGGTTTTTGTAGAAGTCAAAACCCGCTCAGATGATATTTTTCAACGCCCTGAAGATGCAGTCAATACCTCTAAACGGCGATTAATGATTAAAGCAGCTATTGGATATATGGATTCTATAAAACACGAGTGGGCAATTCGGTTCGATATTATGAGTGTTATACTGAGGGAGGATAAGGAAGCTCAAATCGAACACATCAAAGATGCATTTTTTCCAGATTTGGCGCAAGATTAATTTTTTTCTGCTTTTAGCATTTATTTAAAATAGAATATTAAATTTGTTAAAATTTAGGATTTAATAAAATTTTAAACGCAAGCAGCGTTTAAATGAAAAATAAAATCTTACTATAATTAAACCTTTCTAACTTTATTTAGTCTAACACAAATAGATATCAATTCTATTTCCCAAACTCACTTAAACGATTAACTAAACGATTACATTCACCCTGCTATATCTATTTTAAAATACGTTAAACTCATTTTTAAACTATAAAAAACTGACTGTCAATGAATTCTACAACGACTGCTCAGATGTCCCGTCGCCCAGTAGTACTTTCGGGTTTGACACCATATTCTGGTACATTTGATAAGGACAAACTGATTCATCTGCTCAAGCGGACAATGTTCGGTGCTACCAAAGCTGATATTGATTCTTTTAATGGTAAAACGCTGACTGAGGTAGTCAATACCCTCTTATCTACACCGAGTGTAGAGCCTGCTCCTCCTATTAGAAATTATACTAAGTCTGATGGTACTACCGATGGCGTGGCATTAGGCACTACATGGGTATCTGCTCAAGAGAACGGTAATTTCAATGGTGAAAGACGTTCTTCCCTGAGATCATGGTGGATAGGCAATATGATAAATCAAGAACGTTCCGTTTTTGAAAAAATGGTACTTTTCTGGCACAATCATTTTGCTACCGAAAATATTGATACAGCCGCTATATTGGGCTATGATTACGTGGCTTTACTACGTAAATTTGCTTTAGGTAATTTTAAGGATTTTGTCAGAGCTATGACTTTCAATCCTCAAATGTTACGCTACCTCAATGGTTATGTAAATAGTAAAACGGCTCCTGATGAAAACTATTCACGCGAGCTTCAAGAATTATTTACGGTGGGTAAAGGGCCTCAATCTCTTTACACTGAAGCCGATGTAAAAGCGGGAGCAAAATTATTAACAGGATGGCGGGTTAGGCAGGTCGAAACTCCAGTAGGTTCAGGTAAATGGGCATGGGAAACTTATTTTAGCGCTTCTTCACATGATACTACAGCTAAACAGTTTTCTGCATTTTATGGCAACAAAGTTGTTACTGGCAAGACTACAAATACTGAAGCAGATGCGAAAGCTGAATTTGAGGAAATGCTGACAATGCTTTTCGCTACTACAGAAGCAGCTAAGTTTATAGCTCGTAAACTATATACTTTTTTTGTGTATTATGAGATAGATGCAGATATTGAAACAAATGTTATTACTCCTTTAGCCGATATTTTGAGACAGGCTAACTATGATATAAAGCCTGCTTTAAAAGCTTTATTAACAAGTGAACACTTTTTTGATGCTGCTAATAAGGGCTGTTTCATAAAAAGCCCAATTGACTTTGTTGTAGGTATGGTTCGTGAATTTAAAATGGATATTCCACCTGCTTTGAGTTACGTAGAGCAATATAGTGCTTGGAACGTTATTGGAAATGGAGCATCGACGCAAGGACAACATCTGGGTAATCCCCCGAATGTAGCTGGTTGGCCCGCATATTACCAATTCCCGGTGTTTCATGAGTATTGGATAAATACTGATAGCTTACCGAAACGAGTTAGTTATGTGGATAAATATCTCACTACCAATGGAGTTAGCTTAGGAAACAGTAAAAAATTAGTTATTGATGTGTTAAAATTTACAGACCAATTTGGTGCTGATGCTGCCGACCCTAACAAATTGATTGATGCAGTTGTTGAATTAATATATCGTGTCCCCGTTACAACTAAGTTTAAAAATTATATTAAAAACATATTGTTATCAGGTCAATCAAGCGATTATTATTGGTCAGATGCTTGGAATGCTTATAAAAATACGCCAAATACTACCAATACAGCTACTGTCAATACGCGCTTACAGACTTTTTATAAATTTATTGTTGACCAGCCTGAATTCCATTTGTCTTGATTTATTTTAATATTCCCTTAAAATATCCTTCTAAAAAGGACATTCCGAGAATGGTACTGAGGGGGTGTAATGATGAAAAACTATTTTTAAAAAAGGTAAGCTGGTTAGTCAATTAATTGGCTTTTTCAATATAAAAACAATGAAAAGAAGAGATTTTCTACAAAAATCGGCTGTTAGTGCGTTTATGCCGTCCTTTTTTGGAAAAGATAATGACTTGGGAGCAATGGACTCTCCGTGGATGCGAATGCTCACAAATGCAGCAGTGGAGACCAACCATGTCCTTGTCATAATCAGATTAAGTGGTGGCAATGATGGATTAAACATGGTCATTCCTCTTGATCAATACGGCAACCTTGCAGCTGCCCGTTCTAATATTTTAATTAATGAATCGCAAGTAGCTAAACTGAATGGTGTGACTGCTACCGGTTTACACCCTGCGTTGGGAGGAGTTGCTACTCTTTATAATGAGGGTAAAGTAAAAGTAATTCAGTCGGTTGGCTACCCCAATCAGAATTTTTCGCACTTTCGCTCGACAGATATTTGGATGAGTGCCTCTGCTTACAATGAGGATATTTATACCGGTTGGGTGGGTCGCTATATGATGAATGAGTACCCAGCTTATCCCGAAGGTTATCCCAATTCTGTAATGCCTGACCCTTTAGCGATTCAAGTAGGTGATATGACATTATCATTTATGGGTTTATCTGGGCCAATGGCGGTTTCTTATCCTGACTTAACAAATCTTTATAGCTTTAGTGATATTGGTGACCCAGGTGTTACTGGAAAAGCAGGGAAAGAGTTGTCTTATATTCGCTTAGTTGCCAAACAATCTGATAAATATGGCACTGCTATTTCTACAGCATATAGCAAAGGAAGCAATAGCGCCACTGTTTACCCAAGCAATAACGGTCTCGCTAATCAATTAAAATCCATTGCACGATTGATAAAAGGCGGCTTAAAAACCCGCGTTTACATGGTTACAATAGGAGGATTTGATACGCATTCACTTCAAGTAGATCAGAATGACCATTCAATAGGCTCTCATGCTAATCTAATGAAGTCACTAAATGACGCCATTTATTCATTCCAACGCGACCTTGAAGCTTTAAAAATAGACCAACGCGTATTGGGTATGACATTCTCAGAGTTTGGTCGTCGTATCAAATCGAATGGTAGCTTTGGTACTGACCACGGTGCAGCCTTACCGATGTTTGTGTTTGGTTCAAGTCTATTTGGAGGTATTTTAGGCAATAATCCAACTATTGCCGCCAGTGTAGATGTGAATGCCAATATACCAATGCAATACGATTTCAGATCCGTATATTCTTCAATCTTGGCTGATTGGTTCTGCGTGGATAGTACCAATCTTGAAAAAGTGATGCTGCGCAATTTCCAGAAGCTTAAAATTGTCAATTCTCCTTCGTGTATAACGGATACCAAAGAAATTGACCCAAGTTTAAAATTGATTTCCAACTATCCGAATCCTTTTGATGCTTCTACTACCATTGAGTTTGAAACACGAGGCGGACATACGATGGTGCAAATTTTTGATGTAGAAGGTCAATTAATTGCTGTTCCGGTAGAAGGTGATTATGCTCCAGGTAAATACAAGACTTATTTTAATGGCGGTTATTTGCCTTCGGGTGTTTACTATGCTCGTTTGCAAAATGGAGCCACTCAGCAGGTGAGAACCATGCTCAAGGTCAGATAATTTCCCTATGACTATAAAAACAAACGGAATCATTCACTTGTTGAATGTATTCCGTTTTTTTATTTTTACCCTTTTTCAAAAAAATAAAATAAAATACCGAATTTTGAGCGTTTCTAAAGAGTACTTTTATGAATTGCTTCATTCATTCTTTAAACTCAGCAAAAAAATATAATAAGAAATTATGAATAAAATAGCGGTTTTTACTTCAGGAGGTGACTCGCCAGGTATGAATGCCAATATTAGAGCTGTGGTACGTACAGCTTTACACTACGGAATAGGAGTTGTGGGCATTCGCAGTGGTTACGAAGGCATGATAGATGGTGATATGTTTGAAATGGAATCAAAGGACGTTTCGAGTATCATACAATCTGGGGGCACTATTTTACAAACTGCTCGTTCTGAACGTTTTATGACAAAAGAGGGGCGTCAGCAAGCCTACGAAAATATCAAAAAATTCGGGATTGATGGTATAGTTGCCTGCGGAGGCAATGGCACTTTTACTGGTGCTAAAATATTTATGGAAGAACATCCAGATATTTCAATAGTAGGTACTCCTGGAACTATTGATAATGATTTATTCGGAACTGATTATACAATTGGGTACGATACGGCTGTCAATACAGCAATGAATGCAATCGACAATATCAAAGACACAGCCAATGCCCACGGGCGTTTATTTTTTGTGGAAGTCATGGGACGAGACGCTGGCTTTATTGCCTTACGTAGTGCGATTGCTTCGGGTGCAGAGGCGGTATTAGTGCCTGAAACTTTTACAAATTTAGATGTTTTAGTAAAAACGCTAAATACTAATTATGAAAATAAAAAACGCGCCAGTGTGGTAGTCGTTGCAGAAGGAGATGATGCCGGCGGTGCTTTTGAAATTTTACAACAAATAAAACCTCGTCTTTTATCAAAAGATATTCGAGTGACTATTTTAGGGCATATTCAGAGAGGTGGTCGCCCCACCGTTTTAGATCGTGTATTGGCGAGTAGATTGGGGCTTGAGGCAGTACGCGCTTTGCGGGATGGTAAGAAAGGCGTGATGATTGGTCAAATCAGTGGTGATATATCTTACACCCCTTTTGAGGTAGCCATCAAGCACCATCAACGCATTAATGAAACTTTACTCGAAATGGTTGATATTTTAGCTTAATAAAAAGCATGAAAATCACCTTTTTCAATACTTTTCTAAATAAAATAGCCTCATTATCGAATGGGGCTATTTTTTTACCTCCCCCCTCAGTATCTTTGCGCCCAAATCAGTCAGTAATAGTCCTATTTTATGTCTTAAAACTGAAAACTGATGTATTTTAATAATGGATAACTTTATAGATTACGTAAAAATAAATTGCCGAAGTGGTAAAGGTGGAGCAGGTTCTGCCCATTTTCACCGAGCTAAATTTGTGTCAAAAGGAGGCCCCGATGGCGGTGATGGCGGCCGTGGTGGACACATTATACTGAGGGGTAGTAGCAATATGTGGACTTTACTCCACTTAAAATACAGAAAACACGTTTTTGCTTCCGATGGTGGATATGGAACTGGACAAAATTGTACTGGTGCAGATGGTCAAGATGTCATTTTAGAAGTGCCCCTCGGTACCGTTGCAAAAGATGCTGAAACTGGAGAAATATTATTTGAAATCACCGAAGATGGAGAACAGCGTATATTGCTTCCAGGTGGTAGAGGCGGGTTAGGCAACTCTCATTTTGCCACTCCTACTAACCAAACACCACGTTTTGCTCAGCCAGGAGAACCCGGAGACGAAAAATGGATTATACTTGAGCTAAAAGTCTTAGCCGATGTAGGTTTAGTTGGCTTCCCGAATGCAGGTAAATCTACTTTATTAGCTTCTGTTTCCGCTGCAAAACCTGAGATAGCATCTTATCCTTTCACTACCGTTGTTCCTAATTTAGGCATCGTAGAATACCGTGATTTTAGGTCATTTGTAATGGCAGATATACCCGGTATTATCGAGGATGCACATCAAGGTAAAGGCTTAGGACATCGCTTTTTACGCCATATCGAGCGCAATGCTACTCTACTTTTCCTCATTGCCTGCGATACTGAACGAGGGATAAAAGCAGAGTATGATATTCTAATCAACGAATTGGAGCAATATAACACTGAATTGCTGCACAAACCTCGCATTTTAGCCATTACTAAAATGGACATTATGGGTGATGAAATGATTGATTTGTTGAAGGACGAATTGCCGCAAGGGATTCCTGTTGTATTTATTTCAGCGGTAACCCAGAAAGGTTTAATGGAATTGAAAGACTTAATCTGGAAGACAATTAACGAATAATATCACCCTTTTCAGTCTTTATACTGAGGGGTATCCATAAAAAATCCGATGTCTGTTAACAGCATCGGATTTTTTTATGACTATTCCTATTTGTACTTTTTACACAGCAAAACTTTCTCCACAACCACATGTACGAGCAGCATTTGGATTATTAAAAACGAAACCTTTGCCATCCAAACCACCTGAAAATTCCAATGTAGTATTGAATAGATAAAGGAAACTTTTCAAATCAGTCACTACTTTTTCACCGTTATGTTCAAACACTTGATCATTCGGCTTACTTTCATTATCGAAATCCATTTTATAAGACAAGCCCGAACATCCCCCACTTACTACGCTCACGCGCACGAAGTGGTCTTTGGTCAAACTTCCTTTTTCTCGGATTTCTTCTATTTTTTCCTTAGCGGAATCAGCTACAAATATCATTTTTATTTCATTAGATGTTAGAAAATAGAGGTTAGATGATAGAAGGTTAGATTTCCAGTGTTGTTAACTCAAAATCTAATGTCTACAATCTATTCCGATTCTCGGAACTAATGTCTATACATTAATGGTGTGCAACTTCTGCAACAGTCACTTCAATACCATTTTTTACTTGGTAATCCTTAATAGCTGCTTTGATAGCATCTTCTGCCAATACCGAACAGTGGATTTTTACTGGTGGCAACGCCAACTCTTCCACGATATCCATATTATCAATCGAAAGAGCTTCATCAATAGACTTACCTTTCAACCATTCTGTAGCTAAAGAAGATGATGCAATAGCTGATCCACAACCAAAAGTCTTGAATTTAGCATCCTTGATAAGGCCACTCGCTTCATCCACTTCGATTTGAAGGCGCATAACGTCTCCACATTCAGGTGCTCCTACAAGACCTGTACCAACGCTTTTGCTGCTTTTATCCAAAGTACCCACGTTGCGTGGATTGTGGAAATGCTCCATTACTTTTTCTGAATATGCCATAGCTTTTATATTTTAGATTGTTATTTAGATTAATTCTAAGTCAAAGGTAATAACAAATTAACTTAGAAACAAGTTCTTTTAAATTGAAAATGGAAAATTGAAATCTTATAAATTTTCAATTATCCACTTTTCATTATCAATTAAAATTTAGTGTTCACTCCACTCAACGCTTGTCAAGTCAACACCCTCTTTATACATTTCCCAGATTGGGCTAAGATCACGCATGTGGTTCACACCATTTGCAATAGCTTCGATAGTATAATCAATATCTTCATCAGTAGTGAAACGACCTAAAGAAAAACGTAGTGAAGAGTGTGCCAAATCATCACCCAATCCCATAGCCACTAACACGTACGAAGGCTCCAAAGAAGCAGAAGTACAAGCTGAACCAGAAGACAAACCAATTTCTTGATTAAAAGTCATCATCAAGCCTTCACCTTCTACGTGTTTGAAAGACATATTAGTTACGTGTGGCATACGGCTGTTTACATTACCATTAATAGTCACTTCCTCAAGTTTTTCCATCAAAGCCGTTTGTAATCTATCGCGTAATTTGCTTAAGCGTGCTGCATCTTGATCCATTTCTTTCATGGCAATTTCAGCGGCTTTACCAAAACCTACGATACCTGGAACATTCATCGTACCCGAACGCATACCGCGCTCATGTCCGCCACCATCCATTTGAGCCACTACTTTCACACGTGGTTTGATGCGATTTACGAAAAGCGCACCTACACCTTTAGGTCCATACATTTTATGTGCCGTGAAAGCAGCCAAATGAATACCCAAAGCTTTTACGTCAACCGGAATCTTGCCTGCCACTTGTGTAATATCTGACATGAATAATACGCCATGCTTAGCGCATATTTCACCAATTTCTTTCATCGGCTGAATCACACCCGTTTCATTATTCGCATACATGATGCAAATCATAATTGTATTGGGTTTTATGGCAGCTTCCAAATCAGCGAGGTTAATCGTTGCATCATAGTTTACATCCAAATAAGTGACTTCACCACCCATTTTTTCGATGTGCTTGCACGTATCCAACACAGCTTTATGCTCAGTTTTGGCAGTGATGATGTGATTGCCTTTTTTAGCGTACATCTCAAATGCACCTTTCAATGCCAAATTGATGGATTCAGTCGCACCTGATGTGAAAATAATCTCTTTATCCTCTGCGCCAATCAACTTACCCACTTGCTCACGAGCATAATCAACTCCTTCCTCAGCTACCCAGCCAAAAGGGTGGTTACGGCTTGCCGCATTACCGAAATTTTGGGTAAAATAGGGAATCATTGCCTCCAATACCCGAGGGTCAACGGGCGTCGTTGCGTTATTATCGAGATATATTAACTTCTTACTCATTTATATTAAATTTTTGATAATCAATGATTTACGTTTTTATAAAAGGCTTATTTAGATTTAGTCCAAAATCTAACTGCAAAAGTAACACATTTAAATATGAAATGGTTTCTAAGATTTAACTTTTTAAATAAAAAAAAATACAAGTTGCAAAGTTAAGCAACTTGTATCTTTCAGAACACTATAATCGTGATATAGTTTTATTGATAATCCTTATTAAAATATAGACATCATCTATAAAAAGATCTTCATCAATAACGACAAACCCCTCAGTTCCAATACTCGGAATCACTATTTTCAGGGATATTTAAACATACTTTTTATCAAATTTAACGAAAAAGTTTATCCATACAGCTCTTGATACTCTAAAAATCCAAACAAATAAGATGAATACAACGCAAGTTACCAATGCAAACGACTCAATAATACCAAAACCCAATAAAAATTTACACACTGCAAACAAGCTGAACATGATAAAAGCGGTAATTATATATGACACGAACATAGAACCGTAATAAAATCCAGATTCCAAAACGTAGCGCTGCCCACAATGAGGGCAATTTTCATGCATTGTAAATGATTTTTTAAACGAAAATGTTGTGGTTGGATACAAATCACCAGATTGGCAACGTGGACAAGTCATATTCACTATTGAGTAAATCTTAGAACCTTTTTTCATAAGTTAAATATATTTCCATGCTTTTGTGAAGCAAATTTTTAATTTTGCAAAGATAAGAATGTAATAAGCCATTTAACCATAAACCAACTGAATTAATGGTAAAATCGCTTAAAAATAAATGAAATTATGGCTAACATCATCTCGCAAGGTCAAATCAGCCCGTATCTGATTGGACGGCAATCCTTTATTCCCTATTTACAACCTTCCGACGCAGTTCGGTTATACACCGATAATAACCTTCTGGGCATTATTCAAAGGCGATTAGGCAATACCGCTTTCGATGCCTTCAATCCATATAAAACCGTTGATAGCCCTTTAAAAAATAAGGAAAAAGATGGCCAATGGCTGAAAAGGGTCAATATTGTGGGCATAAATGTCCGCACTATCCATAATTTTTGGAATGTTGTAAAATATGCGCTCACGCTTTCGGAAGCACAATCGGTGGTTCATTTATTGCCCATTTGGGAGCCAGGTGTGGTAGCGAGCCTATATGGAATGAGCACTTGGAATATCAATCCCGAATTTTTCAGCGGCGAATTGCAGCAGCTTATGCCACATTTAGATACCGTTGAAAAGCAGCTGAAAGTAATTATCAATATCCTACATGGCATGGGTAAAACCGTAGGCATGGATGTAATTCCCCATACGGATAGATATTCAGAGCAAGTGCTCGCTAATCCCCAAAATTTTGAATGGTTACAACGCATTGATTTTGAAATAGTTAGACATGAGAATAATTTACACGAGGTAGTTCAAGAGCTTATTTTTGATTTTTTAAAAAATAGAACGCCCGATACTGAGGGGGTAGAACGCGCTCTTGAATTCAATAATGCAAAAGATTTTTTTGAAAATACGACCGAAGCTGAAAGGCTTAAAATACTTTTTGGAGAGCCTCATGATTACAATGGTCGCCTTCAAAAGCGAGAAGAGTTAATTCAATACCTCTATGATAATCATTTTGAAAGTGTACCTGCTACTATGGGGCCGCCTTATAGGGGCATAAAAGTAGATGAAAATGACGAAGCTGTTATTGATGAAAAAGGGCGTGAATGGCGGGATTACGTCATCACAAAACCCGAAAAATTCAGCCGTGTTTTTGGTCCATTGACCCGCTACAAATTATATGAAAACAAGGATAATAATGCTGATTGGGTCGTAGATTTCACCAAATCTATCCCCTCAGTATGGGACTATGTGGCACAGCATTATGCCCGTTTTCAAGAGGAATTTAACTTCGATTTTATGCGTGGCGACATGGCACACGTACAAATGCGCGCCAAAGGTATTCCCAAAGAACGGGATGAATATTACGACATTTTAGGTTTTATTAAAAATCACATTGCCCAAAAAGTCCCTTATTTCGGCTCATTTGCTGAGACTTTCCTTGCGCCAGCGGGTGAAATGGCTTACGGCGATGAAGTCGAACATCTTGAAGCATGTGACGCAGATTCTACTTTGGGGGATTTGCAGAGCATGGTGGTGGGTTCTCCCCGTTTTTTAAGCGAGTTCCGCAGGTATCTTGATATTTTGTACACTAAACAAGTAGCGCCAAGTTTTACCATCATGACAGCGGATAAAGACGACCCCCGTTTTGATGAATTTTATGTAAAAGGCAATGAAGCGCGCCTTTTCATCGGTCTTTTTTTAACGGATATGCCCAGCTATATGGGTCTGGGTTTTGAGCAGCGAGATATGCACCTTTCCCCCGCACCCAATGAGCATTATACCAAACTATATGTTTTTAGAATTGATGAAGGTGAAAAAGCCACGCATGGCGATTACGTGTGGGGCAGCAATAAAATGCTTTTTAATAATTTAGGAAGGATAAAATTATATGCTGAAAATGTTTTAAAAACAATACAAAACACTGATAGTCAATGGATTATAATGCCCAGCAAAACAGATAAGGTTATTGCTTGGACACAAAAAGATACCCCTCAGTATTTATTCATAGTGAACTTGGATATTGACAATGATTTTAAAAATATTAAAATACCGACCAGTTTCACTCCAAATAATGAAAAATTACATTTTGATTTTTCAACAGCAAAAGAGGCTGATTATGGCTTTAATTTCAATAAAAATAATATTATTTTAAATGAAATGAAAGCTGGCGAAGGTAGAGCATACAAACTTTAAAAGACATAAAAAATGGTTGGTAAATTTAAATTTACCAACCATTTTTTATAATCACTAAAGCTTATTCAGTTTCAAAATGCAATTCATTTTTAAGACCCGCATTCTGTTTAAAAGCCAATATTTCATTACGGTATTCATTAATTTGCAGCTCTTTTTCTTCATCTGTCCACCAATAAGCCTCTTGTAAAAGAGTAGCAGCAATGGGAATTGCCTCTAAAGTTCTATCCCAATCCATCAACTCCAAGCCCAATCGCCTCGCAAATAAGTCTTTTAACGTATAACCCATTTCATAGACAGCTGCGTACACTATTTCCGCCCTCAAAATAGGCGAGCCTTCGATGACAGGCATCCGTAAAGAACCATCTTTCCAAATGAGGGTCAATATTTTCAAGGCATCAGTACCATATTTTAAACTCAAACGGTGAGCAATGTATTCTTGAATCTTAAAACGCTTCATGAGTTCCTTATGATAATCTGGTGTCCAACCCTCAGCCCCTACCAAAAGTTGCTCTTCGGTTTTACAAGCTGAAACACTACCCCTCAGTATTTCCTCGCATTTATCGATGGTATCCTTAGCCATGAGCCGATAAGTCGTCCATTTGCCACCCATAATGCTCACCAAACCGCTTTTTTTATCCACTTCTACTTCATGGTCTCTGACAAGGCTTTTTGTATCCGCACTCAAATCTGCTTGCAATAAGGGGCGCAAACCACCAAAACCACTCCGCACTTGGTCAACAGTAACTGGTTTACTCAGATATCTATTTACATATTTTAATAAATATTCTGTATCGTCTTTACTTACAGTTACTTCATTTTCAGTCAATTCACACTCATCGTCAGTAGTACCGACAAGGATACGATTTTGCCATGGAATGATAAAAATAACGCGTCCATCGTCCGTTTTTGGAACCAATATAGCAGTATTGGGGCTTATAACGTCCCGAGGAAGCACCAAATGCACGCCTTTACTCACCCGCATGCGGGGTAATACTGAGGGGGTAGCCATTTGGCGAACGTGATCTGAAAAGGGACCTGTGGCATTGATGAATATTTTAGCTTTTACTTTATATTGCTCGCCTTTTCCTTTTAAAGAATCTTTAATATTTAAAGCACATAATTGTCCGTTTTCATCTTTATCAAATCCCAAAACGTCCATATGATTGACCAAATTAGCCCCATTTTCAGCGGCTGTTTTAGCCAATGAAATGGTGTAACGGGAGTCATCAAACTGCCCGTCGTAGTACAAAACCGCTGAATTGAGTTTTTTAGTGTTGATTTGAGGTACTCTCGCCACCGCTTCTTTTTTAGAAAGCCAATCACTCGGGGCAAGGTTCGTCTTACCTGCCAATAAATCGTATATTTTTAAACCGATAGCGTAGTAAGCCCCTTCTATCCAAGTGGAACAAGGCGTCAGAAGTGCCAATGGATGAGCCAGATGCGGTGCGTTTTTTATGAGTGTCCGCCTTTCTTTTAAAGCCTTATACACCATGCGAAACTGCTCCATATCCAGTTTTTTTACCGCCTGCTCAAGGTACCGAACGCCACCATGAAACAGCTTAGTAGATTTTGAAGAAGTTGCCGCGGCAAAGTCATTTTTTTCTATCAACACAGTTTTCAGACCACGCAATGTAGCATCAAGAGCGCAGCCTACTCCCGTAGCCCCTCCTCCGATGATACATACATCAAATTCTTCTGACTCTATTTGAGAGAGGTTTTTTAGTCGGTTCATATTTCTTGAATTACATTATGATTTGGTGGATACTCTAATTTTTCGCAGCAAAAACAATATTAACGTAAAAAAACAGCTTATTGTTCGCATTTAAGATATTCTAAAACCCCGGTAAATACTCAGTTTCGTCTTTACTATTGGGCTTTTTATTGGGTTTATTTTTATCTATTTTATTAAATGGCGGAACATATTGCGGTTCATTAGTATTGACGACATTTCCACTACTGACATCCGATGGCATTGAATTATCAATGGTTTGGATATTAGAATCAAAAATTCTGACCAATGCCGCTTGAACGAGTTTTTTCCTATTTTCACTTTCTGAAAAAGCATTTTTCACGCCCGCTTTGTCAGATGAATATTGAAACTTATCAATATTACCGCTGATATTGTAATAAAGATTAAATAAACCATTGCGTTGGTCAGCTTGCGGGTCGAGACGCGGATTAAAAATTTTAAAACGACTCATTAATACTTGACCAGCATTCACCACAATATTGTAGTCAATATCCTGATTAAAAGTATGATCGCCCGATACTTGCATATTCAATGCATTGGACTGAATGAACATAACAGGAATATGAAGCGTCTGTTTATAAATTTCAAATTGATTTTGCAGATTATAGAATTTAATTTTTTTTAAATCCTGCACTTTTATATAAGTTGAAAAGCTTTCCAACATTTTGAAGCCCACCAATTCACCATCTGAAATATTTAAATCAGATAAGACGTGCAATTTATCCATTAAAAAATTAAAACCTTCATCCCAATATGCATTAATCGCCATCCGAGAGGTCAATCTACCACTAATATTATCATTTTTCAAAACAGATTGCCCGAAATTATTGCATTGCCTAAAGAACTCGGTAATGTCAATCTTATTGGTGGTCAGTTTAGTAAAAAGATGCGGACGATAGCCCAATTCTAACTTACCGTCCAATAACCAACTTCCACCCATTGCAACAGCGGAGCCCTTTAATAACATATCATTGCCCGTAAAATCAATATTTCCCTTAAAACTTCTACCACTTATTTTATCATAAATAAAGCTCTTGATATTGGACTCAAAACGCCCTTTCATGCGATTCAGTATTGGGAATTGCTTTCGATACTGAGGGATTGGCAGACCTTTCGCGGCGTAATAATAGGATTGCGGGATAACTTTTTGTGGTTTTGGCTTCGCAATTGCCATTATTCTCCCAATGTCAATTATATCAGCGTCGAGCCTTGCATCCACAACTAAATCAGTCTGTTGAGTAGAATCGGACAGTAAAACGGGTAGCCAGTTTGAGAAATTACCCGTAAAAGTGACATTACTGCCTGCACCTCGAATATTAAAATTATTGACGTTAATGGCGTTATTATTAAAATCAAGTACGCCATTTACGGAAATAGGCTCATTATTTATTTTTAAATTGGCATTTTCCAGAGCTATTTCACCCGACGCTTTTATGGTTTGTAAAGTTTTGATACTTGTCATATCATTGTATTTGCCATTCACTTGAAGGGCATTACAGCGCATGATGCCTGCTCCATCCGTCACTTTTGGGTTATTCAAAAGCCCAAAAGCCAATCCCAAAGGTAAAGAGCCATTCATAGCGAAAAATACTGAGGGGTCTTTCAGGTTAACCATTCGGAGTTGCATCTGGAGCGGATTTCCCGCAAATAATGCATTGCAATTAGTAATTTCTAAGAAAGATTTTTTATTATCATAAACAGCATCAAATGATACTTTTTCAAAAGCTTGTTTGAGCGTAGGGCTTGCTATTCTACCATTTTTAAAATGGATAACTGATTGAATATCAGGAGTTTGATTTTTATTGGATAAACCTTTCACCGTCGCATTAATCGCAAAATTTCCACTGGACTGAAAGTCCTTAAAATAGCTCGAATACTGAGGGGGTAGCAGTTGGAGCAAATTTGAAATGTTGCCCTCCTTATTTTGAATAGCTAAATTGAAAAAAGCCCCTTTTTGAGGAACACTTTGAACCAAGCCTTTTATTTGTAGTGGCAGAGACGCCACAGTCATCGAAACGTTTTGTAATTGATAGATATTTTTTATCATATCAACGGCTATCTGGACATCATAAGTAACAGGTTTATTATTGAGGTATTTTTGACCTTGATTATCAAAGTAAGCTACATTCATATCAGCCTTACTGCTCAATGTAAAATTCTTTGAGCCGAATTTGCCCGATACCAATGCATTTTTTAAGGTTAAATCAGCATTTTGTTTATCCTGTGCATTCATATAAATGAAACGCACATTTTGGAGTTTGGCTTTATCTATAGACAGCGAAACCGAAGAGCTCTTTTTATCTTCAGAAGGTTTTACGATATCAAAATTGGTTTTGCCTCTATTATCCGTTTTTAAAACAAGAATGCCATCTCTAATCACGACAGAACTGATGGTAATATTATCACTGAACACACTAAAAAGACTAAATTCTAAAGCAAGAACCCTGGCTTTTAGCAGTTGCCCACCAAAAGCATCATTTAAAAACACACCCTCTAACTGAGCCGAAGCTCTCGGAAAACCACTAATTAAAGATATACTAAAGTCTTGTACAATCAATTTCGTTTTCAACTGTTTATTTGCTTCTTTCACCACCATAGCACCTATTTTATCCTCCATTATACCCGTTGCAATAATGAGCAATGAAAAAAGCAATACTACAGTGAGCACACTCATTATAAGTATTTTTTTCATTTTTCCCCATGAGCCTTGATTCTTAGGTTTAGGTGGCGGCGTATAAGGACGAAGCGGGTCGTCATGATTCAATATTGGAGGCAACGGTTGCATTTCACAGTATTTTACCTCAAAATTAGCGAAAAGACACGTAAGGAACAAGGAAAAAACAAAATCCCTCCCTCCAAGATTTTTTTTTACGCTTTTTTTAATAAAAAATTTGCAATTTTTAAAAAGAGGTGTATCTTTGCACCGCCTTAGAAAAAAGGCTATTAAAAACAAAGGGAGTTTAGCTCAGCTGGTTCAGAGCATCTGCCTTACAAGCAGAGGGTCGGCGGTTCGAACCCGTCAACTCCCACAAAGGTCTTCAATTATGAAGGCCTTTTTTGTTTTGTAAAGTACCTAAAATCAGTTTTATACCCCAATATTCGGAGCCTAAAGCTCAATTTTTTTTATCGCAATAAAAGGTTATCAGACAGTGCACGAAATAATCTCCTAATTTTGTAGTTTTAATTATCAATAAAATAGTTGATAGCGTGCAAAAACATTCATACCTCTTATTTCTATACCTATTTGCCTTTCCTATATTGGTGTCCAGCCAAAATAAAACGAGCGTTAGTGGACAGGTGGTTGATGCTAAAACAGGTGAGCCTTTGGTTTATGTGAGTGTGCAGTTCAACGGTGGGACAATTGGTGTTTCAAGCGATAATTATGGGCGTTTTTTATTGGAAAAGATGGGCGAAGCCAGTTCAGTAAAAGTGTCATATATTGGATATGAAACGCAAATAATTACTATAAAATCAAAGGAACGCACCGAATTAACGATAAAACTGAATGAAACAGCTGCTCTTCTTAAAGAAATAACTGTCAAACCTCAAAAATACAGTAAAAAAAATAATCCAGCCGTGGATTTGGTGCATCAAGTTTTCTTACACAAAGACCAAAATCGAAAAGAAGGTCTTCCTTTTTATGAATTGGATATCCACGAAAAGTTGCGTTTTGACCTTAATGGTGTGACTGATAAATACAGAAAAAAATGGTATTTCCGCCGTTTTCAATATGCCTTTACTTTTTGCGATACCAACCCTGTCAATAAACGGGTGAAACTCCCTTTCTTTTTTCGAGAACGCTTGCTCACTTCCTATTATCGGCGCAATCCATTTACTAAAAAAGATAAACTATGGGCAGAACGTCAAACGACTTTTGATGATGATTACAATATGGATAGGCGGGGCGTTTCCAATTACCTCAATACAATGTCTGCTGATATTGATATTTATGAACCGACTATTACGCTCCTCGATAAACAGTTTATTGGTCCACTTTCCTCGGCAGCTACGGCATTCTATAAATTTTATATCACAGATACCATAACCATTGATAGCCAACGTTTTGCCTCACTTTTCTTTGCGCCGTATAATAAAAATGACCTCGCTTTCATTGGCACAATGCTCGTGGCTTTGGATAGTACTTACGCCGTAAAAAGTGTGGATATGGGCATTTCAAAAGACATCAACTTGAATTGGGTAAGGGATATAAAAATTAAGCAAAATTTTGAATTTACGACCGATTCCAACGCTCGCCGTTTGCTGTTGCGGCGAGATGAACTGGTGTTTGATTTAACTATATTGAAAAAATTAGATGGACGCAGTTTATTGGTAACAAAGAAAAATGTCTATCAAAAGTATCTCCTCAATCAACCCAAGCCTGATACATTTTATAAAGGGAAAGTGCTGCTCCTGCGAGACACCGGCAAATTGGAACGCACCCCTCAGTATTGGGAAGAAAATCGCATTGATAGTTTAACACTTGTTGAGAATAACATTAAAACGATGGTCGATAGCATAAAATCTACTAAAATCATGAAGACATTGACCTATATCGGTAATATAATGGCTTCGGGATACGCTAATTTGGGATTGATACAAGTAGGTAGTTTAAATGGTTTTCTTCGATTTAATGGTGTGGAAGGCACACGCTATCAATTAGCTATACGCACCAATGACCGCCATTTTAATAAATTTAGAATTCGTACCTATGCGGGTTACGGTACATTGGACAAAGATTGGAAATATGGCATCAGTACGAGCGTGGCTTTGAATGGTACACGCCCTGGGCGCTTCCCCTTAAATCAATTGTCTGCCTCTTATGAGCGGGATTTATACGTGCCGGGATTGGGTCGCAGCTACGACCAAACTATTATTAACTCCTTTCAAACCAGTGCCAACAACCGCTTGTTATTACACCGCATTGTCAGGTCAGATTATTCGAAAGAATACATTAATGGCTTGAGTTTTACCATCGGTGGCACTTGGAAAAACATCAGTGAAGCGGGTGTAGCCGCAGAAGGTCAAGATACTGATAATCAAACGATTACGACAGAGTTAAGTGCTTCCATTCGCTTTGCGCCCAATGAAAAATTTTATCAAAATAATGACGACAGAATACCCATTCGCACCAAATTTCCAGTTTTTTCTATGCAATATCGGGCAGGTTTAAAAGGCGTTTTAGGCGGAGAATATGCCTACCAAAGGGTCAGTTTACGAACGGATAAAACGTTTTATGTTGCACCATTTGGTAAATCTCGATGGAGTTTAGAAGGCGGTGCCGTATTAGGCAAAGTGTCTTACACATTGCTTGAAATCCATAGAGCCAACCAATCGTATTTTTTTATGAATAACTCGTTTAGCTTGATGAATTATTTGGAATTTGTGAGTGACCGTTATGCTGTATTGCACATTAACCACGATTTCGAAGGTATTTTACTCAATCGCATACCTTTGATTAAAAAACTACATTGGCGTGAAGCTTTTACCCTCAAAGCTTTATACGGCACATTGACAGATAAAAATAAACCCACTGCCACCAACCGTTTACTCCCTTTCCCAACCGATGCCGACAACCGCCCCCTGACCCAACCCCTCAGTAAAACGCCGTATTTGGAAATCGGGACGGGTATTGGTAATATCTTCGGCTTTATGCGCGTGGATTACATCTGGCGGTTGACTTATAAAAATTTGCCGAATGTTCAAAAATATGGGGTAAAATTGACGATGAATGCTGGATTTTAAATGTCTTTACGGACCAAATACTGAGGAGGTAAAAGAAAGCGCCCTACTTTAACAGATTTAGCAACTTGTTCCTAAAAAGTTATTTTACTAAAATTTAAAAGCCGATAGTCTACAATGACTATCGGCTTTTAAGTTTCAAAATGAAGATTCTCTTATTGCCCTTTCATTTTAGCAATCTCTTCTTTGATTTTAGCTATGCGGTTTTCAGGGCTTGGATGCGAACTACTGAATTCGCTTTGACGCTGTCCCCCACTGGCTTCTTTTAAGATTTCCATCACTCTGATCATTTGTTCGGGTTGATAGCCTGAATTATTCATATAATGTAATCCATACTTATCACTTTCCAATTCATCATCACGACCATATTTCATTGATACCATATTGGCTACTACGGAAGCAATTTGACCAGTTGACATGCCACCATCGGATGCACCTACCATGACACCTTGAGCGATACCTTGTAAAAGCCCTTGCTGTGCCATGTGTTCGGCAGAGTGGCGATTCACAACATGCCCTATTTCATGTCCTAAAACACCCGCTATTTGGCTTTCATTTTCTAATCTTTTTAAAAGACCAACTGTAATAAAAATCTGACCGCCTGGCAAAGCAAAAGCATTGACAGTTTCAGGGTCAGCGAGGACATGAAAATCAAAATTATAGGGTGTCTCCGATAATTGAGAATGGCTGATTAGCTTTGCACCTATCTGCTTTATTGCGGTTTGTACCTTAAGGTCTTGATATTCTCCACCAAATTCTGCTGCCATTTGTGGTGCACTTTGCAGACCCATTGCCACCTCTTCTTCTGGAGTGAGGCTCACGCGCTGTTTTTCACCCGTTATTGGATTCACCGAGGACTTCATGTAGTATGAAATAACTGAAAATCCAATCATGCCAATCATTATAATCACCCTTATATTTAACCCTGAACGATTCATAGTATTTGATATTAAAACTCTATTTTGTATTAAAAATATATTGAAATTAAGTGTATTAAAACCTATTGATACTGAGGGGGTGTTTCCGATGACCCTACGAATTTCGACCATCCATAGCGAATCACTAGAAACAAGGCAATAAAAATCAAAATCGCCTGCCAAAACGGTAGATAAGAGAACACATAAATATGCGTTCTATCCAAAAACCACATGAATGCAAAAGTGGCTAATACCACCATCACTAATCCCGATAGCTTATCGAACCCTGGGATAGCATTGAATGAGACGTTCTTACGAATGATTAGTAACGTACCAATCATTGATATAATAGGTAGAATTTGAGTATAAATATCCGACTCCAGCACACTCCTCCTTTCAAATAAAAATAAATATACATTCAGCGTAAAAGCGAATATCCCCGGCACACATACCAAGTAAATTAAGGTCGAATATAGGTATTTCCAAGGAGAAATATGCCCTTCGCCTTGGCCCAATAATCCTGCTAACAAAGCTGTAATCGGAATCAAACCAAAGTACATCAGCACATAAGAAGGGTTTTCACCCATTAGTCTAAAAAACTCTTGAAGTGTCATTTATATGAAATCCGTATTTAAAATCTTTTAAAAACAATAATTAAGGTATTTAGGAACGATGAAATAAGCTTATTTCAAAAAAAAATGAAATTCATTCAAAATTAATTCTTATTTTTCATTTTCAAAATTTCAACACATCATGTTGAGAATTATTATTGAATAAAGCATTTTAATAGATAAAAAGGTATTACTCTAATTGTGAAAATTAAGAATAAATACTGATGAACAAATCTCAATCTAATCAACTGTTTTTAAAAAATCGACTCATATTTTTATGAAATCTGAAATCAACTGGGGTATTATTGGCTTAGGTAAAATAGCCCATAAATTTGCGAGTGACCTCAAATATGTTCCCAACGCGAAGCTTCATGCTGTGGCTTCTACGGACAATAAACGTTCGACTGAGTTTGCACGACAATATAATGTGCCTTATCATTTTAGTAGTTATGAGGCGCTCTTGAATTGCCCACACTTGGATGTCGTTTATATTGCTACGCCTCATACATCGCATTACACCAATACGCTCATGTGCTTGCGCAAACGCATACCTGTGCTCTGTGAAAAGCCTTTTGGTATGAATGCCAAAGAAGTGAAAACAATGATAGAAACTGCACGTAACAACCAGACTTTTTTAATGGAGGCTATGTGGACGCGTTTTATACCTACTTTCCAAAAGGCAATGGACATTATTAAAAGTGGCGTCATTGGACACCCCCTCAGTATGAAAGCCGATTTTGGGTTTCACGCACCTTTTGATGCTCAAAGTCGGCTTTTTAATAAAGATTTAGGAGGCGGCTCTTTGTTGGATATTGGTATTTATCCCATAATGGCAGCTTTGACGATTTTTGGAAAACCAGAAAAAATTAGTGCTTTAGCCACTATGAGTGCTACTAATGTAGATGAAACCTGCGCCGTCAATTTTCAATACCCCAACGGTGCAATTGCGATGTGTCATTCCACGGTAAAAGCTCATACCAATATTGAAGCTTATATTTATGGTGAAAAGGGCGTACTATATATTCATCCCCGCTTTCACCATTCAAAGGCTTTGACCGTCACGCTGAACAGTGGACAAGAAGAGAGCATCTCGATGCCATTTGACGGGAATGGTTATCAATTTGAGGCGATGGAAGTGACTAATTGCCTGAAAAACAGCCGTTTAGAGAGTAAAATAGTATCACATCAATTTAGTTTAGATTTAATTGAAACTTTAGATGCGGTCAGAAAAGAGATAGGCTTGGTATATCCAAACCACGATATTTAGTATTTTATGTTTATTCAAATGGAGAACGGATAAATGCGCTCATGTTTTGCGATAGCACAAGTTTTAATTTAAAACTAAAAAAAAGAAATAGATTTTTTTAAAAAAGGTGAAATCTTCGTACCTTAGTTTTTTATTAGCAACTTTAAAAACGCTCAATCGGTTAACAAAAATATTGCTACGTAACGCATAAAAATATATCATCATGTTTGGAAGTAAAAAAACAGTATCTCAGCCAGAAAGTACCGTCTCTACTAAAACCACTGTCGCGGAATCATCTAATGCATTGAATAGCTTAGTGAAAGGAACGACTGTAGAGGGAACCATCACTTCCGAAAATGATATTCGTGTAGATGGAATCATCAAAGGCATTTTAAATTGCAAAGCAAAAGTCATAATAGGTCCCACGGGCTTCATTGATGGAGAGGTGAAATGCCAAAACGCCATGATAGAGGGAAAATTCACTGGCAAATTAAGAGTCACTGAACTATTGAGTGTCAAAGAGACTGCGGAAGTGTTGGGAGATGTGACCACTGGAAAATTACTCGTTCAGTCAGGAGCCGTTTTCAATGTTACCTGCAATATGAAAGATAACGCCCACAGTAATGGAATTGCTAAACCTAATAATAAAGAATTAGAAACAGTTGCCAACGGAACAGCCAAAAAATAAAGAACCTCGTCGCTCATCCGAAACGAATTCTCAACTTATGCGGTTTGGAGATTTGGCGTTTCGGATGGGCATTATGATAGGCTTAGGAGCTTTTGTAGGTCAAAAAATTGACAAATACCTCACTATGTCTTCTCCTATTTTCACAATTATACTCTGCTTACTTGCTATTGGGGGTTCTATGTACATGGTAATTCGAGAAGTAAGCCAACCAAAACAATGACATTTCAAAGATTTTCACTACTCTTATTTGCTACAAGTATGGGCGTTTTAATGACCAACCTAATACTTACATACAGCATCCCTACTTTACAAAATCATTTGAGAATCACTTGGTGGAGCCTTCTATTTTTTATTATTATCAGCGTTTTCATGTACATAATGGGGGATAAAGCCATGAAAAGCACCAATAAATACGAATTCAATCACATAGTTATTGGCTTCGTTCTCTTTAAAATGTTCGTTTCTATAGTCATAATTTTGTTGTACAAAAAGAAGTTTCACCCCGAAAGCAAGCTATTTATTGTCCCTTTCTTCATCGTTTACTTCAGTTTCACCATATTTGAAACTTATTTTATGACACAACTTACTCGGCGCAAGAAATAAAAATGCATTTCGCATTTAAAACTTATTTTTCCACATCATGCTTTCTAAAGGCTTATCTGAGCGATTATTGTATTTAGCATTTTGCTTTTTATTATAGTAGTTTTCAATTTCACCTTCCACTTGAAAATAGATTAACTGACCAATAGGCATACCTTCATAAATCCGCACAGGCATTGCCACCGAAATCTCTAAAGTCCAATGATTGCAAAATCCCACATCACCCTTGCCTGCCGTGGCATGAATATCAATACCTAAGCGCCCCGTACTACTTTTACCCTCTAAAAAAGGAACAGAGTTGAACGTTTCGGTATATTCCTCAGTGATGCCCAAATAAAGCATACCGGGCTTCAATACAAACCCCTCAGTAGGAATTTCAAAATATGTGATGGTATTGTGCTTTTTAGCGTCCAATACTTCATCATCGTAGGTGGCTAACCACTTGCCTAAATGAACATCATAAGAGTTTGTGCCTAAGCATTCAATCCGAAACGGTTCAATCGTGATTTGGCCATCTTTGATACTTTCTAAAATCTTTTTATCAGTAAAAATCATAATTCTGATTGAGCTATATTTAAAACTTAACGAACAATAATAATTTTACCCACTTTCACGGGCAAGTTATCTTTTTGAAAAAGTCGGTAAAAATACAAGCCGCCGCTTGGAAAAAGACTGTTTTCCAATAAAATTTTATTTTCTCCTGATGAAATAGATTTTTCAAAAACTTCATGCCCGCTTGAATTAAAAACTTTTAGCTTAAAATAGTCCTCAAAACTGCTTTTAACTTCAAAAAACAGGTCTGATACTGAGGGGGTGGGGTAAACGCTCACGATTGGCTCAGCAATCGCAATTTCTTTATTAGGCGTCAGATAGCTACAAATATTGATAGTCGATAAATTGCCTCCTATCCCTTGCGCCAATTCCGAGGTTAAATAAACTCGACAATTATCATTTGTCGCAAAAGCAATCGCTTCTCTTTGAGCCGTTTCTAAAATATTGAAATCCAGTGCCTTTAACTTACCTCGCCAAAACGCCCGTCCCGTGTATTCCGTAAAAAGGTACAATTTAGTATAACCCAACAGCACCACTTTACCATCGGCGCTTTTAGTAGCTGCCGTGATAGCACCCTTATATTTCCAAGAATTATCGGTAGGCACTATATCCACTAATTTAGCGACGTGTTTACCCGCCACATTAGGCACACGATACACCCACGTTTTGCCTGAATACGGTTGAGAATCAAAATCCTTGGTAAAAATATAGATGGAATCTGAGGAAACAAGCATCGCCTCAGCATCAAAATGTTTTAGCGAATCCGCAGGTGGAAAAGCCGTTTGACCTTCATAACTGAACTCAATTCTCTCAGCAGTAAGCACAGACTCTTGAGTTTTATTTTTAAAATTTAAAATCTTGTAAATCAATAAATTAGTTCTATTTTGACCATTATTTCCAAAATCGCCGATATAAAGATTGCCTGTATCGTCGAGCTGAATCTCCTCCCAATCTACATTCGTAGCATTTTGAATATTTATTGTTTTTAAAAGATTTCCTGAAGAATCTATTTGGTATAAAGCAGGCTCTCCGCCACTATCATTATGCGTCCAAAAGCGATTAGCTGATTCCGTCACCAGACCCGAACTCTCTTTTACTACCGAGGGCAAAGCACATACTGTCCGCACACTAAGTGTCTGACAAGATGTCACACATGGAATGAGTAAAAAAAGTAATTTTATTAGCGGAAACTTCATGAAAAGATAAATTTTTGTTAAAAAATGTAGTTGTACTCAAAATACTGAGGGGTGGCAAAATTTTTGTAATATATAATAAGAGTTATAAGATTTGCAAGTAAATTACAATAATAACCTCGATGCCAAATGCTCTCAACAAAATATTTTTTGATAATAGTAATTAAAGATTGAATTATAAGTAATTTTATATTAAAAAATAACCATGCTTCGAGAAACTACCCAGCGCCTTTTCATCCTGTTTTTTATATCATCAGCTTCATTTTTAAAAGCTCAAGATACGCTCTACACGCAAGCTGATCAAATGCCTTATTTCAAAGGCTGCGAAAAAATGGCAGAAGGTACCGTCGAAAAACGAAACTGCTCCAATCAAGCCTTAATATCTTATATCGCTACCAATCTTGAAGTACCCAAATCTGACATTACTGGGGTTGTTTACGTTACTTTCTTCATCAATGAAGAAGGGAAAGTAGAAAATGCCACTGTACTGAGGGGTCTCGAAAAACCTCAAGATGAAGCCGCGCTCAAAGTCGTGCGCAATATCCCCGTTTGGGAACCTGCTCGGTTGAATGGTCAACCCATAAAAGTAAAAATGACTCTCCCCATCCGTTTTACAGAAAAAAACGATGCTGAATTTGCAAATGGATTTCAAATTACTTGGGGCAATTTAAAAGGAACAAAAGCCTCTAAAGATGAGCTTTTAAAGAACCTCAATGTCCCAATAATTGTACGCGATGAAATGGGTAACTTATTGGATGTCAATGAGTTAATACTTGAAAAAGAGAGAAACGGTAAATTTCAAGATGCTCACAGCAACGGTGTAATTAACGATGACATGAAAAAAATAGTGAAAAAACTCAAATCTGGCGATACTTTCACGCTCACCGTGACGGTTCAAAAACGAGGTCAGTTTTTTTATGCCGATAAAAGTTATGTCGTAGATTAAATGATATTCTGAGTAGTTTCTTAAAAAGCTCGTAGGGTCTGAAATCCTACGAGCTTTTTTATTAAATTGTTTGCTTTTTATAAATTGCCAACCAATTGTACAGGGCAAAACTGGCTAAAGCAAGGAAAATGATATATTCAATCGTAAAAAGATATAAGCCTTTTTGGTAGTATAAAACGGGCGCAATCATATCCACCATCACCCACAATATCCACGACTCTATTTTTTTAATAGTCAATAAATAATTCCCAACGATACTCATCATCATTATCAAAGTATCTGCATACGGGTAAGCCGCAGGCTGCGTAAAAAACGTGGGAAAAAGCTTTTGTAAACCGCCTTCTACAATAAAAAAACCAATTATTAAAGTAGAAATGATGATAAAAATACCCGTATAAATTTGTTCCTTTCTACTTAAAAAAGAGATTTTCACGACTTGTTCTTCCGTGTTTTTATCGCGTCTTGCCCATTGCCACCAGCCATAAATACCTGTCGCAAAAAAATAGGATTGCAATATCATATCTGAATAAAATAGGGCTTGATAAAAAACCACCGCTGAAAGGACAATATTCACTAAACCGATACCCCAATTGGCAATATGCTCCTTGGCGCTCAACCATACCGCCGCCAAACCAAAAATAGTAGCTACGAGTTCGAGCCAACTCATATCGTATTTTAATACACTGAATGCAATATTATGAATATCGAAAAAATTCATTTTAAAGGCGGTTTTAATAGAAAATATATGAATTCAAGGGTGAATATAGTGATTCCTACATCCTTGCCGTGATTATTTTGTAGTTTTGTGTTTTCCAATCACCCGTTTATCCATATTGAACCATGTTATTAGGAATAGGAACGCGCGTAAAATTTTTGAGAACACCCGACTCTGGCAAGATTACTGCCAAGCTCGGTGATGGCATGGTCATGGTTCATCTCGATGATATAGACATGGAAATCCCTGCTTTTGAAGAAGACCTTCTTCGTGAGGAAACGTATATAGAAAACAACGATTTACAAAAGACACTGGTTGAATATCCCCATTTAGCAAAGCAGAAAAAAGAAAAAGAGCTACCCCTTAGTACTACAGCCTTTAGTGCGCCGATAAAGGCTAATTTTACTGATTCGGGTATTCAATTGGCTTTTCAAGCTCAAAAAAAGAGTGGAGGAGAAATAGATAAATTTGATGTTTTATTGCTCAATGATACGCATTATGACCTTTTATTTGAGTTCAATTTTGTTATTTTTAATGATATTACTTGGTCAAAAGACGGAAAGCTTTCAGCCGTCAGTTTTGAAAAATTAGGAGAATTATTTTTTGATGAAATCAATGACCTTCCACAAGCGGATGTCACCATTTCGCCCATTTCTACTGAGGGAGTCGGCGAAAAGCTGTATAAAACATTGAAAATCAAGCCAAAACAGTTTTTTAAAAATGCTATTCAATCCACATTTCTCAATTGTGAATTGTATATTTTCCCACTTTTTGAGTCCCTTTTGCAAAACGACGAAGCACCAAGCGATTTAAGAAAATACACCAACGAGATAATAAAAGTTAAAAAAATTGAGCAAAAGAAGAGAGACGATTCGTACCGCTTCGACCCCGTTGCCGATGTGAACGAATACGCTACTTTTATCAATGAAATAGACCTACATATCGAACTTTTGCACAATAATCCTCAAGTTTTGAGCAATGTCGAAATCGTTAATTTTCAAATGAGAGCTTTTGAAACTTTCCTCTCAAAAGCCATTAGATTAGGCATTAAAAAGATTTTTATCATTCATGGTGTCGGGAAAGGAAGATTAAAAGACATGATTCATGCCCGATTGCGCAGGCATCCAGATGTAACAACTTTCAGAAATGAATACTATGAAAAATATGGTTGGGGCGCTACTGAAGTTATTTTGTAATATATAAAATTGGATTTATTTGAATTTCAAATACAAATAATTTTGCATTTATTTCATTATTCAAAATTATTTTCTTAAAATTGCTATTATTTTAGAATAATAAATAGGCTTATTTCTTAAAAGCTAAAATGCTCGGAAGACAACAATAGGTCATTCGTAACTTGAGAACTTATCTGGATTATAATTCTTTAACCAACTTGAATCGTTGACTATTAGCAAAGCCCAACTCGTTGAATTTCAATAAGCTGGGCTTCATTATATGCTGGATGTTAGATTTTAGATGTTGGAGGTTAGACTTAGTTAACCCAAAGATTCTTTTTCCAATTCCTTAAAGTAAAATATTGATTTTTCTTTCAGCATTTGCTCTTGTGCTTTTTCTCCTTTCACATTGTATGGCTTTAGGATTTTATAATGTGGCCACCCCTCAGTATCGCGCCCAATAAACTCATAATATCCATCATAACTCATCAGTTCGCACACGCCTATATGCATCAAATCCTGCTTTTCTTCCTTTGTAAATCCTTTTCTCCAAAAACCTAACTCTTGGATGCCAATCATCAAAAGGACAATATTGAGGTCTGGCAATCCCTCATGTTTTAATACTTCTTTTACTGTATGGCGCACTTTAAGCCATTCAAATTCAAATTCCCAATCTTCCATTTAATAAAATATTTTAATTAGAACATTTGTTCTAAAGCATGAATTTGTATATTATTTAGCCGTTTTTCAAGTAAATACAAGGGTAAATGTATAAAAAGCACAAGTAGAAAATAAAGTGCTTAAGACCAATATTTAGCAGATATGCATTATTCAGCATTTCAAATAAAATAGAACATTTGTTCTATTTTTTAGACTCTACTCACTATCTTCTTATTTTAACTTAAAAAAGCTCTACAAAGGTATTATATGAAAACCTGATTTGAGCATAGTTTTTTGAGTGTTTTCTAAATTTTTGCAAAATCCCAAAATAAAGCCACCGCCGCCCGAACCACATAATTTGAGTTTATACATATCGCTACTCAATCCTTCAAGCCATATATTTTTGAAAGCCAACGGAACAGCTTCTGGAAAATGACGGTATTGAAAAAGGCTTATTTTATGCACTGAATCGAACAATATGTCAGGAATATTTCCCAAATAAGCAGCAATGGCGTCGTCAATATCGGGGACGAAATACTCACTAATAAGCGCCCGATACTGAGGGGTCTTGGCACGGTCACCGAAAATCTTAATCAAATGTTCTCCTTTGCGTGGAATGTGTGTATCAATTAAAAACAGGTGCAAATCATTCTTTGAAACGGTGATAGTTTCAATTTTTTTATCCTTTTTAATTAAAACTGGCTTCTGAACGTAGCAAATCAAGGGGTCAAACCCTGAACTGGCTCCGTGAAAATAGCTTTCCATTTTACCTAAAATAGCTTTTAATTCTACTAAATCCTCAGTTTTATTGAGGCAAAACATGTCATAAACGGCAGCAACCAATGCCCCACTACTGCCCGTACCATATCCTCTCGGTATATTCGAGTCAAAATATAAACCTTGAGACAGCGCCTGTATTAACCCCTTAGTATCAAGGCTTATTTCTTTATTTTGACTTAAATTGTGTAAATAATCCGCAAATTTGGGCAAATCGTATTGCAAACTCTTATCCTCTGAATACTTCCAAATACCGCCATATCGCTCAAGCGGTAAGGCAAGGGCTTGCGAACCCAGCAAAACGGTGTGCTCACCGAAAAGAAGTAATTTGGAAGGATAGAAACTATTTGACATATCAAAAGCCCGTATATTTTTACTAACGTATGTGATTTTTTTTTAACAAGATTTTAATTTCCTGTTGTGCAATAATTTTCGTTTCAAACAGTTTTTAAAATGAATAAGTAGGCGTAAAGAAATAATCGCTGCTATCGTCGGGCTTTAAAATGTCAAAAATACAGAGCATAGCGGAGCATTTTTGACATTTTATAGAGCCGACTTAAAAAGATAGCAGCGATTATTTTAGTCCAACTACTTGAAAGGACAATAATTTTTTTCAAATTCCCCTCAACTTACTTGGATTGCATCCCCTCTCTTGGATTCATTTTTGTATAAATTAAACGGACATCTTTAACAAAACTTATTGATAGCAGGTTCAATATTTGCCCATATATGACAGCATAACTCTACACGCAATTTCATTTTATTTCAAAACCGTTAAAATTTACAAGCATGAGAACACTATTGTGTCTATGGGTATGCAGCATCATTTATATTTCCTCAATTTCAGCCCAATGCCTTGAAGGTAATTGTCAAAATGGACAAGGGGTTTATCAATTTGACAATGGAAACAAGTATTCAGGAGATTTCCGAAAAAGTATCATGAATGGCAAAGGTACGCTTTATTTTGCCAATGGCAATCGCTACAACGGCGATTGGTTAGGTGGTTTTAGAGAGGGTTTGGGGATTTATTATTTCTCAAATGGCAACGTTTTTACTGGTAATTTCAAGAAAAATAAATTTCATGGTCAAGGAAATATGACTTTTACAAGCGGTAATAAGTACACGGGTACGTGGGAAAATGACCAACCTCATGGCATGGGAACTTACTTCTTCGCCAGTGGTGACCGCTACGAAGGCACATTTAAATTCGGTAAATTTGATGGAGTAGGAACCATGTTTTATAAGAATGGTGAAAAATACGTAGGTGAATGGGCAAATAACGTGAGAAATGGCAGAGGCAAAATGTACCGCGTGGACAATAAAGTGATTGATGGTGTATGGGTTAATGGCACTATGACCAACAGTACTGAGGGGGGAAATGCTCCCAATCAATCAAGTACTACAGCTTCTACATCCGTAAATACATCGGGTTTGCAGGACTGCAATAAAAATTACTGCCGCGAAGGTAAAGGCACGTATCAATACGGCGATGGCAGCAAATGGGTGGGCGACTTCAAAGATGGTACGCCAGAAGGTCAAGGCACCTGTTATTATGTGAATGGTGATAAATACGTGGGCAAATTTGAAAAACACGCACCACATGGAGAAGGAGCAATGTATTATAAAAATGGTCGTATTTTATCTGCTATTTGGGAATATGGTCGCCCCGTGGGAGAAATTCCTGCCAATAGTAAAGTAAGCGAAACGCCCGTGGATGTGGATAGAGACAATGAAGTGAAAATATGGGCAGTGGTAGTAGGTGTGGGTCGTTATAGCACGATGCCCGTTTTGAAATATTCAGATGATGATGCTTATCAATTTTATGCCTTTTTAAAAAGCCCCGAAGGCGGTGCATTACCAGATAAACAGTTGCGTGTATTGGTGGATGAAGATGCCACAAGAGCGAATATATTGACAACAATGCGCCAAGTGCTTTTAAAAGCGGATGAAAATGATGTTGTGGTTTTCTATTTTTCTGGTCATGGGCTTGAAGGCTCGTTTTTACCCCAAGATTTTGACGGCATCAATAATAAACTTTTGCACTCTGATGTCAAGGCTATTTTAGAGCAAAGCAAAGCAAAGCATAAAATCTGTATTGCCGATGCGTGCCACAGTGGTACTCTTTTAGCCATGAAACAACCCGTAGAGAACGTTTTACAGACTTATTACAAGGCGTTTAATGCTTCATCGGGCGGAACAGCTCTCTTTATGTCATCTAAAGGAGAGGAATATTCTTTAGAGGATCAAGGCTTGCGTTCGGGTATTTTTAGCCATTATTTGATTAGAGGGCTAAAAGGTGAAGCGGATTTTGATGGCAATAAAATAGTCACCATCCGTGAAATATATGATTTTGTGTATAAAAATGTGAGAACTTACACATCAAATGTGCAAACGCCTATGATTAGTGGCAAGTATGACCAATCAATGCCAGTGGCTGTGGTTCGGCACTAATAAAAAGTTAAAAATACTGAGGGGTAACTTCTCAACCCTGCAAGCGTTTTAAAATGCTTGCAGGGTTTTTATTTTAGAGTATTTTACTTAAAATTGTGCTTTAATGTCAACCAATTCCAAATTATGAAAAAACAACTTATCGAGTGTGTCCCTAATTTCAGTGAAGGGCGTGATATGTCCATTATCAAGCAAATAACGGATGAAATAGAAAGTGTAGAAGGTGTCCTTTTACTCAATGTTGACCCCGGTAAAGCGACCAATCGCACCGTTGTAACTTTTGTCGGTGAGCCGCAAGCAGTTGTTCAAGCAGCTTTTTTAGCGATAAAAATGGCATCGGAAGTGATAGATATGCGTCAACACAAAGGCGAACATCCACGTATGGGTGCAACCGATGTCTGCCCACTGATTCCAATCGCTCATATTTCAATGGAAGAAACAGCCAATTGGGCAAGGCGCTTGGGTAAAATGGTAGGCGCCCCCCTCAGTATTCCAGTCTTTTTATACGAGGCGGCAGCTTCAAAACCAGAGCGTCAAAACTTAGCGACAATCCGAGCAGGAGAGTACGAGGGCTTAGCTGAAAAACTTAAAAAACCTGAATGGCAGCCTGACTTTGGACCCGCTGTTTTTAATGCAAAAGCAGGAGGTACAGTGATAGGCGCACGGGATTTTTTAGTGGCTTATAATGTTAATCTGAATACTACGAGCGTCCGCAGAGCCAATTCGGTGGCATTTGATGTGCGTGAGCAAGGGCGTGTGGTGACGGATAAAAAAGGTAAAACCGTTTTAGATGAAAAAGGAGAGCCTAAAAGAGAAGCAGGAATGTGTAAATCAGTGAAAGGCATCGGCTGGTTCATCGAAGAATATGGGATTGCGCAAGTATCTATGAACTTGACGAATATCAATGAAACACCGCTTCATATTGCCTTTGAAGCCTGCTGCCAAAGTGCTGAAAAACGGGGGATGCGGGTAACAGGTTCTGAATTGGTCGGGCTTGTACCCAAGCGGGTTTTGATTGAGGCAGGTCAATATTTTTTAAAAAAGCAAAAACGTTCAGCAGGCGTATCCGAAGAAGAACTTATTAAAATAGCCGTTAAAACCTTTGGTTTAGATGAATTAACGCCATTTGACCCTCAAAAACGAGTGATTGAATATCTCCTTGAAAGCCCCTCTGGCAACCCCCTCAGTAAAATGAGCCTCCAAAAGTTTGCGGATGAAACGGCATCGGAAAGCCCCGCACCGGGTGGGGGCTCTATTGCGGCTTATTTGGGTGCATTGGGTGCGGCATTGGCAACGATGGTCGCGAATTTGAGTAGCCATAAAAAAGGTTGGGATGCTCGATGGGAGGCGTTTTCGGATTGGGCAGAAAAAGGTCAAGCCCTCAAAGATGCCCTTTTGAAAAAGGTGGATGAAGATACCGCCGCTTTTAACGCCATCATGGAAGCTATGCAAATGCCTAAAAGCAGCGAAATTGAAAAATCGGCTCGTAAAGCAGCCCTTCAAGCAGCTACCAAGCAGGCGATAGAAGTACCCCTCAGTACAATGCGCCTTTCAATGGAAAGTTTTAACATAATTAAAGCTATGGCTGAGATTGGTAATCCTAATTCGGTGAGTGATGCGGGCGTTGGGGCATTGTGTGCGCGGGCTGCAGTGCGAGGAGCGTATTTAAATGTTAAAATAAATATAGGTGGTTTTGAGGATAAAGATTATGTTGAAAAAACATTGAGTGAAGCCGATACGATGGTAGTACAAACAGACGTTTTAGAAAAAGAGATTTTAGGGATAGTTGAGAGTAAGATTTAAGAACAAAAGTAAAAGATGTCCTTTTTTTTAAATATTTTTGTGAAAAGTTGAAATCTAATGAAGCCACTTAAAAAGCATAGGCAAAGTCTCGAAACCGAGCAAAAAGCTCTTGAAATCAATCTGGATGATAGGATTTATGGCACTTTTGCTGAAATTGGTGCAGGGCAGGAAGTTGCACGTTACTTTTTTCAAGTAGGTGCTGCAGCGGGAACTATTGCCAAAACAATGTCCGCTTACGACAAAGTTTACTCTGACGAAATCTATGGCAATGAGCCTAACGGGCGTTACGTATGTGAAAGCCGCTTATATAAAATGCTTGACCACGAGTTTGAGTTGATGGAAAGCCGCTTGAAACATGACCGCCCCAATACTAACTTTTTCGCTTTCGCAGATACCGTAGCAGCTATGAATTTCAGCCGCACCATCAAAGGTGAAGGCTGGCTGGGTTTGCGTTTTCAACTCAGACCGGGCGGTAAAACCAATGACCTTGTTATCCACGTAAAAATGCTGGATAATGACAATAAATTGCAGCAACAAGCGATTGGCGTGTTGGGTGTGAATCTGATTTATGGCGTTTTTAGGTATAGCAACGATGTCGAAATTCTGATTCAATCACTCATGGATAGCCTTCACGGTCGTGTTTCCATTGATATGATTCGCTTGAGTGGACCCGATTTTAATAATATTGATAATCGTTTATTGAGTCTTTGGCTAATCAAGCATAAAATGAGTGATGTGGCTATGTTTGGACCCGATAAGCGCAATTTGCACCCATCAGAGTTTTTATATAGAAAAAATATCCTTGTAGTGAGAGGCAGTTTTCGACCTGTCACCCTCGTGAATGAGGATATGATAAATGCCAGTTGGACGCAATTTAGGAATGAAAAAGATGTTGACCCGCGAAGTAGCTATCTTTTAACAGAAATTACGTTGGATAATCTCATGCTTGAAGGGGGCTTAGATGAGCAAGATTTCCTTGATAGAGCTGATTTGCTTTGTGCTTTAGGTCAAACGGTGATGATTTCAAATTGTGAGCAACATCAAAAATTGATTGATTACTTTTCTGATTTTAAAATTAAAAAATTAGGCTTAGTCATAGGTGTAAAACAGCTTTTGGATACTGTCAATGAGAAGTATTATAATAATTTAGATGGTCGTTTATTGACCGCTTTTGGTGAATTATTTACGCGTAATGTAACAGTTTATGTGTATCCAATGCTACAAGAAGGCAGCGATGCCTTGATGAATACTGAGAATATGCCAGTGCCAGATGGTGTAAAATTTTTGTATAAACACTTGTTGGATTCACAGCATATTGTTGATATTCGAGATTTTCATGCTGAAAATTTGCACGTTTATTCCAAGCAAGTTTTAAAAATGATAAAGCATGATGAAGAAGGATGGGACGATATGGTGCCAGATAAAGTAGCGAAATTAGTCCGTGAAAAGTGCTTATTTGAGTTCCCCGCACAATCTTTAACCTTTGAATATTAATTTTAGACATTAGTCCCGAGTATTCGGGATAGATATTTGACCCTCAGAATATTAAAATCATAGATTTTGTTAAAAATACTGAGGGGGTATATCTAATATCTATTGTCTATCCCGAGGACTCGGGACTAAAGTACATATAGAATGAAACTTTTTCCATATCATGACCCTTTATTGGTTGAAGCTGGATGCGATGAAGCAGGAAGGGGATGTTTAGCGGGACCTGTATTTGCGGCAGCGGTGATATTACCAAAGGATTTTGATAACGATGTGCTCAATGATTCAAAATTAATGAGCCTCAAAAAGCGGGATTCTATGCGTGAAATTATTGAAAATTCGGCTTTGGCGTGGGGTGTGGGCATTGCCAGTATTGAAGAAATAACGGAACATAATATTGCCAATGCTTCTTATATTGCCATGAATAGAGCAATTCAAAACCTAAAAATTAAGCCACAACTCCTTTTGGTTGATGGTAAATATTTTAAAACTGAGGGAAATATTCCCCACGTTTGTATCATTAAAGGAGATTCAAAATTTGCATCTATTGCTGCGGCTTCGGTTTTAGCAAAGACGCATAGAGATGAATATATGTACCGACTAATAGAAGAGTATCCGCAATATGGTTGGGAGATAAATAAAGGTTATCCGACTAAAAAACATCGCCAAGCTATAATGGATTATGGCGTGACTGAATATCACCGTAAGTCTTTTCGATTATTACCCGAAATCAAGTTATTTGATGAAAAGCCTTTAAAAAAGAGAAAAAATAATTGAAAGATTCAAAAAACGACTCTATGTCTTTCCGTTGGAAAATAGCGCAAGCCGCAGAAATCCGTTGGTGGCAAAATTACCTAAAAAACAAACCAATAACTGAATATTCATATTGGAAAGTCCAATATTGGGAAACGCTTTTAGCTGAAACAGGCATTGAAGTCAAAAATACTGACCAGTCCCGACCTCTCGGTGAGGGGGTACGGATACTTGACGCCGGTTGTGGACCAGCAGGTATTTTTATGATTTTTAAAACCCAAAACGTAGATGCACTGGATCCCTTATTGAATGATTATGAAGCCAAATTACCGCATTTTAAGAAAAGTCTATATCAAAATGTTCATTTCTATAATCAATCGCTGGAATCGTTTGACAGAAAAAATGAATATGATGCAGTTTTCTGCCTTAATGCCATCAATCATGTAGCTGATTTGGATAAGAGTTTTGATATATTAGTGGATTCCGTGAAACCCGGAGGGCATTTGGTGGTGTCCATTGATGCTCATAATTTTTCACTTTTCAAAAAGGTATTTCAAGCCATTCCGGGGGATATTTTACATCCGCACCAATTTGATTTAGCGGAATATACCGATATGCTTACTTCAAGGGGATGCGTTTTAGAAAAGACGATTTTGAAAAAAAAGGAGTTTATTTTCAATTATTATATCTTAGCTTTAAAGAAAGTTTAGTGCTTTAAACAAAAAAAGCGGTCAAATACTGAGGGGTATCTGACCGCTTTTTAAAATTTTATTTAGCCCTTCTTTACATACCTCCAACCTCTTCTTTTTCGAGGTCAGCTGTAA
>JANPHO010000644.1:0-13900 GCA_031424515.1 Saprospiraceae bacterium | reverse complement strand
TAAAATCAAAATGGTATTTCACATTTTTTTCAAAATTGTGGACATTTTCAAAATCATCGTAGTAGGTAAAATCACCCACTATAATATTCGGATTAGTGATGATATTTTTTAAAAAGCACAATCTATCGTAATGTGGTAAAGGGAAAACAGTATTTTTATCTGGAATATTCATAAATTTTTAATTTTTTATGGCTTTATACTGAGGGGTATGCTCAAAGCCCCGACAAACGACCAAAACTAACACATGTCCCGAATCCGATTAACAGTACCAAAAGTGCACTTAAAAACCAACCTTTGACACTAGAATTATCCTTTTTTACAGTGATACTCTGGATAATACCCACCAAAAGGCAAATACCCACATGACCCACTATTAAAAAGGCATCCAAGACAAGACCCGCACTTTTATTAAAAACAAAACAAAAAATGGTATAGAATGCCAAAATACCTAAATTGGTCATTAAAATTTTTCGATGTTGTGGCATTTCAGGCTTTTTATCAATATCTGAATCTAGGATTTCATTCATTTCTTATGGTTTTTAAAAGGTGGCGGAAATGAGAGAAGCAGTTTAGTAAACGGAATAAAAAGAGTTAAAAACAATAAAATTATTACCCCACAGTATTTTCCTACTTAGCAGGGAAAGGCATTTGTGTACAAATACCAAAACCTATCAAAAGCACTATAAAAAGACTTAAAATATGCTCTTTGTGCTTAAATTCCATTTCATCATTGTAAGACATATCAATACATATTAAAGCATGAAGGATTAAAAAAAATGGTTGAACAAAAAGACCAAATCCAGTGTAAAAACTCAATATCGAGTATCCAAAAAGCGCTAATAAATGTCGCCCAATGACTTTCAATGTTCTATTTTCCATTTTTAACTATTCATTTTCCATTTTCAATTACTCCCCCCTCAGTTTTTCAAGCTGTTGCGCTTTATCATCTCTATAAAACAGGTTCATTGTCTCAAAAGGTATGATTTTATAATCTTTATTCACAATATGGACGCAGGATTTTTTAATCGCTCGCACATCAAAATCATAGGCATCAATAAAACGCATGATGATAATGCGGAAAAGATTCTCGTAACCTAAGCTCGGCGCATTGATTTGTGGCAAGCAGCACATGATAGAATGCAGTTCATTGGTAGCACATTCTACGGAATTACCCGTTGAAAAAAGCTGAATCATGTGTTCGTGCAGCTTTTCATCTTGCTCATAAATGATAGTATTTTTGGAATTATCCAACAAATCCTGCGGGTTCAAGTAGCGGGTCAATGGAATTACTTCACCCTCAAGTTTTAAAGCATAACCCATCGCCAAGGCATCGGGATTGCACGGCACTGGAATAATATCCGCCGCCGTGAAAAGGTTGCTTTGGTCAATTATGGCTTGCCGGACTTCCGTCAGTGTATAACGGTCGGTCTCAGGATTGAACCCCTCAGTGCGTCCTGCTACTTGAACGGGTTGAAACGTTACGCCGCGCACACAAGGCTGTTTTAAGGCATATTGAATAATTTCACCGATTTCATCAGTATTTAAATCCTTTTGCAACGTAACGACAAGGGTAGTAGATAGGTTAAATTTATTCAAATTATCAATCGCTCGTTTACGTACATCCGTCAAATCTTCCCCCCTCAGTATTTTCAGCACTTCGGGTTTAAAAGAGTCAAATTGTAGATAAATTTCAAAATCAGGCATATAAGTCGCCAATTTTTCAACAAATTTGACATCTTTTGCAATTCGAATGCCATTGGTATTGAGCATTAGGTGGCGAATAGGCTTCGTTTTAGCAATATCCAAAATTTCAAAAAACTGCGGATGCACCGTCGGTTCACCGCCGCTGATTTGTACTACATCGGGTTCACCTTCATTTTTAACGATGGTATCCAACATCTTTTCGATTTCCTCCAAAGTCCGATGCCGCCCATAATGCGGTGACGACATGGCATAACACGTCGGGCAAGTCAGATTGCAACGGTCGGTCACTTCCACCACAGTCAAGCACGAATGTTGCTCATGGTCGGGACACAAACCGCAATCGTAAGGGCAGCCAAAATGCGTTTCAGTATTAAAACGGCGAGGTATTTCACTGCGCTTGGCATAATTGCGAATATTGCGATAATAATCCACATCCGTTGCAATCAACACTTTTTCACGCCCATGCGAGGGGCAATTTTTCATCATAAATACCTTTTCATCCTCAAAAACAATCTTCGTATCCACTCTACGAAGGCATTTTGAACAAAGGCTAAGGGTGAAATCATAGTAGGTATATGGGCGTTCGGGCATATTTTTAGATTTTTAATGTTTTAAAATATAAAATTAGATAGTAAAAAAGCCCACCTAAAGCCGCTATTTGAATGCTTGATAAGCCGATTGGGTGAAAATAAGCAGGTTTTAAATACTCAATAAAGAAACGAAAAAGAAGGTAATTTATGAGAAATATTTTAAAACGCACGCCATTACTGAGGGGGTATCGTTTTTCAATATAAATAATTGATAACCAAAGAGTTGCGAGAAAAATGATTTCGTATAAGTTAGTAGGGTGACGGTATATATTATCCCCAAAATCAATGCCCCACGGCAAGGTAGTAGCATTTCCAAAAGTGCCATCTTCCAGCCCTTCGAGATGACAACCGATGCGCCCGATTATGAGCCCTAATATCAAGGGGAATGTCATCAAATCGCCCGAAGAAGTATGTACACGGATGATTTTTTTAGTCCATTCAACGCCTATTAATCCGCCTAAAAAACCACCTAAAACCGTTTTATTGGCCATGAAAAATAGCATAAAACGCATTATAGGATTATCAGAAAATACTTCCGAGGGTATTGGTTTTTCTAAAATACCCAGTATATGCGAACCTAAAAATGCCCCCGCTGCCGCACCGATGAAAATAGTCATGCGGTCGCTCTCACTTATCAAATCTACGGAGTTTTTGCGTAAATACAAATAATAGCGAAAGCCTATCGTGTAGGATAAAATTTCAAAAATGAAGTGCAGATGTATATTAAAAAAAGTAACAGGGAAAGTCATTCATTTTTCATTTAGAATAGTGATTGAAAGGTACTAAGATAATTTTCATTTTTTTTGAATGAGGAAAAAATTAAGTTAATTTCAAAAAGGCAGTATTTGAAATGTTAAAATTGCATTAAAAATATATTTTATTATAAAAATAAATATATATTTGCAATACAATTGTTTACTTCTAATTATAATCCTCCCATTTTATTTTCAGTTAACCAGAATTTTAACCGTTTTATTAACTCAATTCATACCACACAATTCCCATGAATAAAACAATTATTGCTAAAATTCTCATCGTTGACGATGAACTCCCCATCCGTAGAGCTTTCAAAGCTGTACTCGAAGGGGAACCGTTTGAAATTGACGAAGCCTTCGACGGCATTGATTGCCTTGAAAAGCTGCGTCTGAAAAGTTATAATATCGTCTTTTTAGACATTAAAATGCCGCGAAAAGATGGTATTGAGACATTGACAGAAATCACTGAGCTTTATCCAGATTTGACAGTAGTGATGATTTCTGGTAATAACGACATTCGAGTAGCGGTCAAATGCATCAAAGATGGTGCTGCTGATTATATGCTCAAACCGTTTGACCTCAATCAATTGCATCAAAACGTTAAAGCTTCCGTTGATAATGCTTTAGCGCCTCAAAAAATTAAAAAATTGAAGAGTTTTAGCTCTAAATCTTCTAAAAATATCATTGGAACATCGGATAAGGTGATTGAAATGAAAAATAGAATCACTTTGGCTGCTAAATACGACAGAACAGATGTGCTTATTTTAGGGCCTAATGGTTCAGGGAAAGAGTTGGTTGCACAGTGCTTGCATTTTCAAAGCACTCGTAGTAATGAGCCTTTTATTGAATTAAATTGTGCAGCAATCCCTGATACGCTCATTGAAAGTACTCTTTTTGGGCATGTAAAAGGTGCTTTTACGGATGCCAAAGAAGATAGAAAAAGTAAATTCGAGGAGGCAGATGGCGGTACATTATTTTTAGATGAAATCGGGGATATGTCACTCATTGCACAAGTCAAGATTTTGAGGGTTTTGGAAACAAGAACAGTCATTCGATTAGGTGGTACACATCCAATTTCGTTTAATACGCGCATAATTGCAGCGACTAATAAAGACTTGAAAGAAGAAGTAGCAAAAGGGCTTTTCAGGGAGGATTTGCGCAACCGTTTGAATCAGTTATTGATTATTGTGCCTTCATTGGATGATCGCAAGGACGATATTCCACTGTTGATTGAATTTTTTAGACAACAATTTTACGTTAAATACAAGGATGATCTCCAAAAGTATTTTGATGAGAAAGCGATTGATTTTCTCCAAAATTTGAACTGGTCGGGCAATATTAGAGAGCTTAAAAATACCGTCGATAGGCTGCTTATTTATGCAGATAAAGCTCCCATTGTCTACGAAGCGGATGTTAAAAAGGATTTAGCCCACGGCAGCCGATAAAATATTTAACTTGATATTAGGGTTTTTCTCGATTGATTGAGGGCGCACGCGTGCGCCCTCAGTATTTTTAACTTTCCCTATCAATACGGATCCACATCCACACTCACCCGCACATTGGAGTACCCCTCAGTATTTTGCATTTCATAAGTCGCAAAAGCGATGATTTCTTTCACCAAAGCGATGGTTTTCGCTTCTTTTTCAATTTTAATTAAATAGTCTAAGAGGTAATATGTGTTCACCCGCTCCACCTGCGGCACGGCGGGACCACTCACTCGGCTACCCAGTTTTTCCTTTAAAATTTTGGTAAAAATACGGGAAGCATCTTTCAAAACATCCGGTTTTTTATGTTTTAAACTTATCGCGATTAAGCGGTAAAATGGGGGATAAATGAAGTTTTTACGCTCTAAAATCTCCCTTTTAAAAAAGGTTTGGTAATCGTTTTCAATAATATCTTTTAAAATAGGGTGTTTTACGTTAAAAGATTGAATAATTACTCGTCCTCTTTTATGCTTTCTGCCTGCCCGACCACTCACTTGCATCATCAATTGAAAAGCTCTTTCGGTGGCTCTAAAATCGGGAAAATGCAAGAGATTATCCGCACTCAAAACACCCACCAAACCCACATTTTCAAAGTCCAAACCCTTCGTCACCATTTGAGTACCGATGAGTATTTCTATTTGTTTTTCCTCAAAATCGTTGATAATTTTGGAATGAGCCGTTTTAGAGCGTGAAGTATCCAAATCCATGCGCCCAATTTTAGCATCGGGCAGGTGTATATTTAACTCATCTTCAATCCTTTCTGTACCAAAACCTTTGATATTCAACGTTTTAGAGCCGCAAGCGGGACATTCTTTTGGTATTTTAGAATGAAAGCCGCAATAATGACAATTCAGTGAATTGGAGAATTTATGGTAGGTGAGGGTCACATCACAGTTTTTACATTCACTCGTCCAAGCGCAGGTCGGGCACTCCATCGTAGGCGCATAACCCCGCCGATTTTGGAATAAAATGACCTGTTCACCTCGCTCCAAAGCACCTTTTAATTCCTCAATCAAGCGGCTTGTAAAATTGCCTTGCATGGTTCGGCGTTTCATTTCCTCGCGGCTATCTACCAATATTATCTCAGGCATGGCTATTTCTCCGACTCGATTATTCATTTCCACCAAACCATATTTGCCCTGTTGGGCGTTAAAATAGGTTTCTACTGAGGGGGTCGCCGTGCCCAAAAGTACTTTTGCACCGTATAGATTCGCTAAATAAATCGCTGCATCACGGGCATTATAGCGTGGATTTGGGTCATGTTGCTTGAAAGAGGAATCGTGTTCTTCATCTACAATGATGTATTTCAGATTTTTAAAAGGCAAAAACAAACTCGAACGCACACCCAAAATCACCGGCTTACCCGCCAAAGTCTGTTGCCACAATTCCACCCGCTCTTGACCATTGAGCCGAGAGTGATAAATGGCAATATTATCTCCAAAATACTTTTGCAATCGAGTAATGATGTGTCGTGAAAGCGCAATTTCGGGCAATAAATACAAGACCTGCTCCCCCCTCAGTAAAGCCTCATTCATCAATTCCAAATACACCCGAGTCTTACCCGAGCCCGTCACGCCATGTAGTAAAGTAACGTTTTTAGTAGTAAAACTTTCTGAAATGCCTTTTAAAGCATCTACTTGCTGTTGCGTCAAAGCTTGTGCATCCGAAATTTCGTCGTTGTAGCTGGCGGTGCGGTTGGTCTCTTGCTCAAATATCTCAAAAATGCCTTTTTTTTCTAACGCTCTTAATACTGAAATGTCAATTTGAGCTTTTTCATAAATATCACTGCATTTTATAAGTTGTTGATTACGAGCCAGTTGTGCGAAGGCTAAAAGTGTATTTGTTTGTTTATCTGACTTTTTAACCAAATCAAAAGCAGCTGCTAAAGCGTACCCCTCAGTATCGGAGGCATAAGGTTCTTTGAGTTTTACATAAGACACCATTTTAGGTTTGTACTTCTGCATCAACTCTTCTTTGAGCTCCAAAATGCCGTGCATCAGCAAGCGATTGACGATGGGATATACCGTTTTTTGATTTAAAATCTTTTGAATATCCTTAATTGTCAATTCATTTTGTATCGTCAAAGCTTCCGCTACGAGGTACTCTTTATCATCGAGTTGTGAAAAATCTTGGTCATGTTCGGGATTTAAAATTATGCGCGTCTCGCTCGTCAATTTCATATTCGTTGGTAAGGCGGCATTCATCACTTCACCTAAGGTGCAGGCATAATATGAAGCCATCCATTTCCAGAATTGCAGTTGCTTATCCGTGATAATGGGTTCATTATCAATGATTTGTAGAACAGGCTTGGTGTCATATTCAGGTTTTGTATCCGTTATTTCAATCACCAAAGCCGAATACAAATCACGCCCTGCTCCAAATTGCACTTCTACCCGCAGACCAAATTGCACCTTATCCCGCAACTCATCGGGTATGTGATAGGTGTAAGGCTTGGGCGTAGCGATGGGGAGAACCACGACAGCGTATGTATAAACCTTTAATGTCTCTTCAAAAAGCTCCAAATTGTATTATTTTTAATTAAAGTATTTGTTAAATAAAATCAAAAATATACACTTTTTGTTTTAAAATAAATAAAAACTGTTTTATCCTCTATTAAAACGAAAGAAAAAATAAACTTTGCACAAAATAACGTAAAGTTGAAGTATGATTCAGATTATAACTCTCTGTTTTTTCGCATTTCTTGCAGGTTTCATTGATTCTATCGTCGGTGGTGGCGGGTTGATACAGTTACCCGCACTTTTGGTGACCTTGCCAGAATATTCTGTCCCTAAATTATTGGGTACAGGCAAAATTCCTTCTTTTACGGGAACGTTTATGTCGGCGATTCAATACGCTCGGCATGTGCAATTCAAATGGAAAATGTTGATTGCGACTTCTATAAGTTCATTAATTGCGTCTTTTATAGGTTCGAGCCTGGTCAATTACTTGGATAGCCATATTTTAAAGCCATTAATATTGGTTTTGCTCGTGATTGTTGCTATTTATACTTTTATTAAAAAGGACTTGGGAAGTTTGAAAACCAAAGAGATAAATGAATCAAAATCAATCACTTATGGGATTATTATCGGGTTTGTTTTAGGGTTGTATGACGGTTTCTTTGGTCCCGGAACTGGAAGTTTTCTCATTTTAGCTTTTATAATGATATTGGGCTTTGATTTTTTGAATGCTTCGGCTCACGCTAAAATTGTGAACCTTTGTACCAATTTATCTTCCATAATTGTGTTTGGATGGCATGGCAATATTTTAATGCAATATGCCGTGCCGATGGCAGTTTTTAATTTAGCTGGCAGTTTTATCGGCTCGCGCATGGCTATACTGAGGGGTAATACTTTTGTAAGAAAAATATTTTTATTCGTCATTTTTTTGATGATTCTGCGTTATGGTTATGACATATTCGCGTCTTAATTTAAAGTGTACATGAGAGGTCAAATCTTTCTATACCCCCTCAGTATAATTGATAAAAGATACCTTTTTTTATTAAAAATTCAAGTAAAATATCCAGAATGGTAAAGTACAAATTGGCTTATTTTTTTCTTATACACCTTATGATGATGTCGGCATCTTGCACGGCTCAGAAAAAAAATGTGGAAATGGTGCAATGCTCTAAAAGCAACACGGGTTACAAAGGTCGCGTACCCAAAGAGGATATGGATAAACCCAATACAGGGCATGATTTTTATTCCATTTCTGTAAAAGTGCTTAAAAAAAGTGTGATTGAGGTCGTGGATTTGACAGTCAATAATAATGGGCAATGCGTGAGTATGAAACCACAACTCGATAATGGCTCGACTAAAATGACCTTTGCGGCTGGTGAAACGTGTTACGTGAGAGCCGATATGGATGAAAATAAAAAAGAATCCACGCAAAAAATGAAAGTGGAGGGCTATTTGACCTTGAAAGTGAACGGAAAATTGACTAAATTGGAGATTAAAACTTTTGAGAGTATTTTGCCTCAATAATTTTAGAGTGTTAAAATGTATTTTGAAATTTCAAAATTATAATCCTGAACTTACTGAATGAATTTGAAATATTGTAAAAGCTTGATTTTAATGTTTTTTATTCTGTCGCCACTGCTACTGGTGGGACAGCAAAAAACGTATATCCAACCCTATAAAGGTTTGACTGGCAATACGGGTTTTAGAGGTAATATTTTGCCAGATAAAGACGATAAAATTGTGGCGAATGATTTTTACATCATCCAATTTCGGGTTTTAACATCATGTACCGTGGCGCTTGCTCAAATGGAAATAGCCGATAAAGGCAAGCTTTTCAGGTTAAAACCTCTGTTTTTGGATGCCAATCAAGTGATGCAAGTGTCAGCAGGTGAAACGATAAGTGTGCGAGCCGAAAGAGATGAGGCTGCCGTGGAAGTAATGGTGGATACTCCCGAAAAATCTATTTTTTATAAAGGCAAATTATTGGCGAAGGTCAACGGTAAAGAAACCATATTGATGGTAAAAGATTTTGAAAATATTATTGGAAAATAATCTGGGGTTTTATGAAATCGCCGATTCAATTATCTCTTCATATACTTTTCTCCACCCCTCATATCCTCTTTCGGAGGGTTGACCTGCTTCATTATCCGTTAAGGTTGAATTATGCCAGAGCGTTGTAAAAGTTCCGCCTACTGCTTTTATGGATTCAATAATGGGTTTTACTTGCTCTATCGCTTCATCGGGAGAAAGGTGCAAATATTCATTCAAAGTGACTTCCATGACTTGAAAAGAATGGATGCGTAGGGTAGTAGCATGTTCATTTTCAAGGTCGTACCAATAGAATGGCGAAGTGATGCCTGCTCTGAAACCTATATCATCGGAATAGCCCATCGAATAATCGTCCGTGATGCCTGCTTGGATTAACCGCTGATAAGTAGTCGGGAAGCGTAATTTTAAATAATGCTGACGGCTTTTTGTCACAGGCCCCCCGAGCAATCGGGGCAAGGCCTCAGTATCGGGCAGTATTTTATTCAATCTTTTAATTTCTTTTTTTAAAATAGCATCATCGGCGTTAGAAGCGTATGACGGATGAATGCCAATGGGATGCTTTTTCGACAATCGGCGAATAAGTCTTTGGAGACTGCTATTTGTCCAATCTATGTTTTTATCATGCTCCCCGAACTCGGCTAAAAGCCAGAAAAATATTGGATTAAGTAATTTGTTTTCATGCTTTTTATACAGTTTTTCAATATAATCGAAGGTGAATTCAGGGTCGTTTTTAATATTAATTAAAACTTTTAAACGAGTAAAAACGCTTTTAAACTTTAGCTTGAAAGCGTCTTTTAATATGCCACCGATATTTCTCAGGAATCCTTTATGTTTAAAAGCCCACGCTTGGTCAATATCATAGGTCAATTGCACTTGATACTGAGAGCCTGCCCCGATTATTCGGGGGGGGGGGATTTTTAAATCAGGAAATTTTGCTTTTAATTGTTCGCCAATTTCTAAAGCCCATTGATTGACTATGGGGATTTTTAAGATGCCTAATTTGGTTGAAAAACTTGCTTTTGCTGTAAAACGCCCGTGGGTGTCAAATACTGAGGGGGTAGCGATATACTCTTCGTAGCGGCTTACGAGAATGAAAATTTTAGAAAAGATGTCAAAATCTTGAAACTCTTTTTCAAAATCACGTTTAATTATATGGCTTTCAAAGAGTAAAATATTGCTTTTAATAAATATATCTTCTTCAGTGAAAGCATTGTCACTGTAATTTATTTTAGGCAAAGAAGAAGACATAAAAATTTGGCTACTTTGTGTAAAAAATACGTCCAAACCTAAAATATCTGAGAATACGAGCTTTATGGTGTATTGAAGCCTTTCAGAATTTTTATTAGAATAGAATAAAACTTTGTTAAACATAGCAAATGTCAAGAGTTAAAAGTTGGCTTTAAAATAGAGGACTTACTTAGTTTGCCTTTTTTAAGAAAACGAATTTGGGAAATAGCCTACCGAAAAGTGTTAATGAAATACGTAAATTAAATTCATAATACTTTTATTTTGCACAAAATTAAGTTTATTTTGCCTAAAAAAATATTGTAGGCGAGTGTATGTTTTGTTATTGAGTTTATATTTAATATTTTCGCAGGTTTTTAGGGTAAAATAGGCTAATTATTCTTTTACAAATATTAAGATTAATAATTAAATATATTGAATTATGTCAAAAAAAGAAGAAACAACCCCCGCAAATAATCCTATGGGTATGTTCGGAGATATGTCAATGCTCCGTGAAATTATTATGGGACCTAAAGTGATTGAATATGAACAACGCTTTACGGACACGGATGAATCAACTAAGCAACGTTTTGAAGCGCTTGAGAGAGATATGAATGCCCGTTTTGAGGCATTGACGAAGGAAATGAATAATCGCTTTGAGAGCCTTACTCAATTATTGAATCAAAATGTTGAAAAATTAGATACTCAAATGAAAACTATGAGCAGAAACGACAAAGCTAAAATGTCGGAATTGCTTGTAGAAATGAGTAAAAAATTAGTAGAGTAAAATTATGAGCAACGATACGGGTGTTACAAATGCCAATAATGAGATGTTATTGATGAGCCAACTTCGCGAGATACTTCTCAAGGAGGATAGAAGTACTTTGATGGAACTTCAGGAAATCATCAATGATAAATCTTTATTATCAGGTAAAGTCAACCCGATTATAGAGGATCACATGACGTTTTTACGGCATAATTTTCCTAAAGAGTATTCGAGTATTGTGAATCGAATTATAGAGCAAAAGCTTAAAGATTCGCAGCAAGAGATATTGGATGTGGTGTATCCTGTGATGGGTAAAATGATTAATAAGTACATCAATTTGCAATTTCAACAATTGAAAGAGAGTATTGATGCGCGGATTAATTTTATTTTTTCTCGTCAAGGTATGGTTAGGCACTTGCGAAACCGTATATTTGGTATAGATAGTGCTGATTTGATGTTAGCTTCTTTGGATGTACCGATTTTAGAGGAGATTTTTGTTATTCAAAAAGATACGGGTTTGATGTTGGGCAGTGCGGCTCTATACCCCTCAGTAAATAGGGATGTAGTAGCAGGTATGTTGACTGCTATCAAATCATTTGTGGAAGATGCTTTTGAGCGTGAAAACGAAGACCTCGAAATGATTCAATACGGCACTTACAGAATTTTAATCCAGACTTATCCGTTTTATTATTTTGCAATGGCTTTGAGTGGTTCTGTTTCATCCGCAGAATCTGAAAGATTACGGGGACAAGTGTTGGATTTTATCGAAAAAACGGATTCTCTAAGGATTGATGACATCAATGAAGAAGTACAAAATAAAATTTCACAAGAACTGGAAGAGCATTTTATTATTTCGCAACGCAACAATATGCAATCTATCAGATTGAAACCAAAGGTTAATTAGAAGCAAATAACATGATAAGTAAAAAAGTGATTTTGACGGGTAGTTTTGGGGTTGGTAAAACCTCTCTTTTCAACCGTTTTATCAATCAACAATTCAGTGATAAATATTTGACTACAATTGGGGTCAAAGTCAATAATAAAGTTATCAAAGTAGATGATGAGAATATCTCTATGATGATTTGGGATATTGCGGGTGAAGTTACTCAAGATAAGGTGCCGACATCGTATTTTTTAGGTGCGAGCGGTATTATTTATGTTATGGATTTATCTCGTCCACTTACTTTTAATAATCTTGAAACTGATATTCAATTTCTAAAAGATTTATTACCTTTCGGAACGATTGTAATAGTAGCCAATAAGCGTGACTTAGTAACGGATGAACAATTAGAAAATATTCGACAAGAACTATCTTTACCGTTTGATTATGCGACAAGTGCGAAGACAGGCGAAAATGTGGATGAATTATTTTATGAATTAGGAAAACGACTTTTACAAAAGAATCCGAATGTCTAACAGCCAATACCAAAATCAAGCATCACAAAAAAACACAACTCACCAGCAAATCCTCATGGATTGGCAGGGCTATATATTGGAGAGTACAGACACTGTTTTTTCGACACTTCAACTCAAACACCGCCCCGCTACTGAGTGGTCTCACTTTCTTGAAAGCTTTTTCCCTGTTCTGCAATCACTTGAATTGAGCAGCCCGGAGATTTTTTTACCGCGGATTGGGTCGGTAACTAACTTTTTAGAAGGTATATATGATTGCTCATTCATGCGCGTAGAGTGGGGAGATAACGATAGAATAATCGTGTGGAATATCATTGATTACACTGTTGATTTACCCCGCATACAACAAGCCCAACAAAAATTCAATGAAATGAGAATTAGAGGACGGGTGTGATTTTAGACCTGCCTGCCGGCAGGCAGGTCTGAAATTACAAGATTCCAGAATCACTCTGAAATTTGGAATTTGGAATCTGAAAGCTTGGAATTTGAAATCAAATAATCGCCTTTCTTATTTTTACCAATCGCTCTAAAAGGGCTTCAAGCTTATCTAAAGGCAACATATTGGCGCCATCGCTCTTCGCTACTGAGGGGTTCGGATGAGTTTCAATAAAAAGACCGTCAACGCCTACTGCTATGGCAGCTCGGGCAATAGTTTCAATCAAAGCTGGTTTTCCGCCCGTTACGCCCGTTTTAGAATTGGGTTGTTGGAGTGAGTGAGTACAATCCATCACCACCGTAGCACCCAATTGCTGCATTTCAGGGATGTTTCTGTAATCTACCACAAGATCTTGGTAACCGAAGGTATTACCCCTTTCAGTCAATATTACATGCGTATTACCACTATCTATCACCTTTTGTAGTGCATGCCCCATGGTTTCACTGGAAGCGAATTGCCCTTTTTTAATATTTACCACTTTACCCGTTTTTGCTGCTGCCACTAAAAGACTCGTTTGTCGGCAAAGGAAAGCAGGGATTTGGAGAATATCCACGTACTCGGCAGCCATAGCGGCTTCTTCGTCGGCATGTATATCCGTAGTGGTGGCTAAATTGTACTTTTCAGCTACTTGTTTTAAAATAGTGAGTGCTTTTTTATCGCCGATACCTGAAAATGAATCAATTTTTGAGCGATTGGCTTTTCGATAAGAACCTTTAAAAATGTAAGGAATCTCTAAATTTTCACAAATTTTAGAAACTCTTTCTGCAATTTCAAAAGCTAAATCCTTACTTTCGATGGCGCAAGGTCCCGCAATGAGGAAAAAATTATTGCTATCTAAGTGCTTAATTTTAGGAATTTGATTCAGATTCATATAAAAGGTGTTTTTTAAAATAAGCGTTAAAACTAATATAATTTCAATCTATGTAGGCGTTAAAAACTCAAAAATACTGAGGGGGGCCTACCTCCAAACCGAGTGGGCTTATCTAATTGAACATTGCAAATCATTTTTACTGTGTCGGATTC